>JAJYQH010000144.1:0-1340 GCA_021794705.1 Actinomycetes bacterium
GGTGTCGACGAGACCATGAACAGCACGTCGGCGCCGCGGAGGGCCGTCTCCGCGGCCTCCGCGTCTGCGTAGCCGGCCCGCTCGACCCGGACGCCGGCGGCGTCCGGCACCCGGGCGGGGTCGCGGGCGAGGACCACGAGGTCGGCGCCGGCATCGCGGAGCTGCCGGCCCACCAGGCCCCCGACGTGCCCCGTGACGCCGGTGACGGCGATGAGCGGCCGGGTCATGCGCGGGAGCGCAGGTCGCGGATGGCGTCCTGGATGCCTCGATGGAACGTCGGGTAGGCGTAGATCATGCTCTCGAGCACCGAGACCGGCACCCGGGCGTGCACCGCGACGCTGAGCGCGCCGAGCACCTCGCCGCCGGCGGGGCCCGCGGAGGTGGCGCCCAGCAGGAGGTCGGTGTCGGCGTCCACGACGAGCTTGATGATCCCGGCGTTGCCGGCCTTGTGGATCCACCCGCGCGAGGTCGACGGGATGGGCGTCGAGCCGGTCACCACCCGGTATCCCCCCTCGCGGGCCTGGTGCTCGGTGAGGCCGACCGCGCCCACCTCGGGGTCGGTGAAGGTGACCCGGGGCAGCGCCCGGTAGTCGGCGTCCGGGCCGCCCCGGCCGAGGATGTCGCGCACCGCGATGTCGGCCTGATAGGTCGCGACATGGGTGAACGCGCCGTGGCCGGTGACGTCGCCCACCGCCCAGACCCCGTCGGTGACCCGCAGCCGGTCGTCGACGGGCAGCGGTCCCGGCTTCCCCGTGAGCCCGAGCCGGGTGAACGTGTCGGCGTCCACACCCGGACGCCGGCCGGTCGCGACCAGCAACTGCCCGGCCCGCAGGGTCCGCCCGTCGTCCAACTCCACCCGGAACCCGTCCGGGTCATGGGCCACCCCGGCGGCGCGGCGCCCGAGACACAGGGTGATGCCGTCGGCGGTGAGGGCCTGGGCGACCAGATCACCGGCCTCAGGCTCCTCGTGCGCGATCGGACGCTCGGCCGCGTCCACGATCGTCACCCGGACGCCGAACCGGGCGTAGGCCTGCCCCAGCTCACAGCCGATCGCGCCGCCGCCGAGGACGACGAGGCTCTCGGGCAGGGTCTCCGCCTCGATCGCCTGCCGGTTCGTCCAGAACGGCGTGTCGTGGAGCCCGGTAACCGGCGGGATGACCGGCGTCGTGCCGGTGGCGATGACGAGCGCGCGCCGCGCCTCGATGACGCCGACCCCGTCCACCTCGACCTCCGTGCGGCTGAGCACCCGGCCGGCCCCGCGGACGAAGCGCCCGCCCTTGCCCGTGAACCGGTCGACCGCGACCCGGTCGTCCCAGTCGTCGGTCGCCTCGTCCCGGATC
>JAJYQH010000144.1:1350-2647 GCA_021794705.1 Actinomycetes bacterium
GACTCCCCCGCCATGCCCGGGATCCGCCGGCCCTCCTCGAGCAGGTTCGCCGCGCGGATCATCATCTTGCTCGGAATGCACCCCCAGTACGGGCACTCGCCCCCGACCAGGCGGTTCTCGATGCCGACGACGTCGAGCCCGGCCTCGGCCAGCGCCCCGGCCACCGCCTCACCCCCGACACCCAGACCGACGACGACGACGTCGGCGACCTGCCGCCCCGCGGCCTCGCTCACGACCCGCTCCGGTCGGCGTCGGACGCCGGCTGCACCTGGACGCCGCGCCAGAACGCCACATATCCGGTGATTTCCCGGGCGGCCGGCTTGGGCTCCGGGTAGGTCCATGCGGCGTCCTCGGACGCCCGGTCGCCGACCGTGACCGTGTAGTACGACGCGACGCCCTTCCACGGGCAGGTGGTGTGGCTGGTGGTCGGGGTGAAGAACTCGGCCCGGATCGCGTCGGGCGGGAAGTAGTGGTTGCCCTCCACCACCACCGTGTCGTCGCTCTCGGCGACGACCTCGCCGTTGAAGATGGCCTGCATTCGCATCGCGTACCTGCCTTCCTGCTGGTGGCTGTGACGACCCTCACCGACTCCGTGACGGGCGCCGCTGCCTGACGGTGTGACGGCCCCGGGCGGGGCTCATGACCGCCCGAACGCGCGCGGCGTTCCGCGAATTCCCCGCGCTCACTTGCCGCGGACGAGGGTGCAGGCGTTCTTGCCGAGGCTCGGGGTCGCGGTGGTGGCGATCGCGATGTCGTACTTGTTCCGCACGCACGTGACGTTGGTCATCGACCCGCCGGCGGTGCCGCTGAAGATCACGGCCGCCCGGGCCGCACCGGTGATCCGTACGTTGTCGACGATGGGCGCGGCCTTGTCAGCCACCTGGATGCCGACGGTGCCGCCCGAGATGGTCGACCTCAGCAGCACCGGAGCCGACGTGCCCGTGGAGCCGAGCGCCACCGCGTTGTCGGTGAAGGTGGACTTGTCGATCGACCCGCTTCCGGCGTCGAGGAAGCACACCCCGCACTGCCCGTTGTCGGCGAAGGTGGACGCCTCGACGCTCACCCGGTGGCCGCCGCTCACGGTGATCCCGGCCCACGAGTTGTGGTCGAACTCCGAGCCGGTCACCTCGAGGGTCGTCTGGGCGCCGGCGGCCGGGGTCGGGGTGCCGGCCAGCTGCACCGCGGCACCGCCCTGGCTGTTGCCCGACATGGCCCCAGAGATGCGCACATTCGTGAGCACGAGCTGCGCGGTCGGCCCCGAGACCACCCCGGACGCCGGCACCTTCGGGTCGAGCAG
>JAJYQH010000094.1 GCA_021794705.1 Actinomycetes bacterium
CGCGACACCAGCAGGAACCACGAGAACCGATCGCTTGGAAGGGAAGACATGACTGACAAGATTTCAGAATTGTTCGGAGCCGGAGGCAGGTCGGAGAAGGGTCTGTCGGACCTGTTCCTCGACACCCTGCAGGACATGTACTACGCGGAACAGCACATCCTGCGTACCCTGCCCGAACTCGAGGCAGCAGCGGCGTCGGACGAGCTGAAGGCGGCGTTCAGGAAGCACACCGTCCAGACCGAGGGTCAGATCGTCCGGTTGGAGGACGTCTTCCAGCTGTTCGACGTCGACGCCAAGGGCAGGAAGTGCGAGGCGATCGAGGGCATCCTCAAGGAGGGTGACGTGACCCTCAAGGAGTTCAAGGGCAGCCCGGCCGCCGACGCCGGCCTGATCTCCTCCGCGCAGGCGGTCGAGCACTACGAGATCACCCGGTACGGCACCCTCCGGCGGTGGGCGCAGATGCTCGGCGTTCCCAACGGGGGCGACCTGCTGAGCGCCAATCTCGAGGAGGAGGCCGAGACCGACGAGCTGTTGACCCGGCTCGCCGAGACCGAGGCGAACGCGCAGGCAGCGCTCAAGGGCTGACCCAGCGTCGACCCCGCGAACCCGGACGCCGGTGGACCTCGGTCCGCCGGCGTCCGGTCATTCGTGGAGCAGGCCGAGCACCCGGCGCTCGAGTTCGGCCTGGCGATCGACGCCCGGCTCCGGCGGTATCGCGGCGAGGTCGATGACCCGCCCCTCCTCGTAGTGGTGCAGCACGCGCGGGTCGATGTACGAGGCCCGGGCGACGGTGGGGGTGTTGCCGAGGTACTCCGACACCTCACGGGCGGCGGCGGCCATCGCCCGCTTGCGGGAGGCGGCGCTCGTGCCGGGCTCCGAGGACGCCGCCAGCGCGGCGGCCGCCAGCACGGTGGCGTGCCACGTGCGGAAGTCCTTCGCGGTGAAGTCGCCCTCGAAGATCTCTGACAGGTAGGCGTTCACCTGGCTCGAGGACAGGTTCGCCCACCGCGACCCGAGCCGGTAGGAGAGCAGCCGGGGGCTGGAGCGCCGGGCCCGCATCTCCTGGATGGCACGGATCGCGGCCTCGTCGTCGACCTCGATCCGGTGCTCGACGCCGGACTTGCCGGTGAACTGGAACACCAGCCGGCCCCGCTGCAGCCGCGCGTGCCGGCGCTCGAGGGTGGTGAGTCCGAACGAGCCGTTCTCGTCGGTGTAGTAGTCGTTGCCGATGCGGAAGTACCCCAGGTCGAGCAGCCTCACGGCCGCCGCGCTCGCGCGCTCGAGCGGCAGGCCGGGCAGCTGCAGGTCGGCCTCGATCCGCTGCCGCACTTCGGGCAGGTGGCGCGCGGTCTGCTCGATGCGCTGGAACTTCTCCCGGTCGCGCGCCTCGCGCCACAGGGGGTGGTAGAGGTACTGGACGCGCCCGGCGGCGTCCACGCCGGTGGCCTGCAGGTGCCCCTCGGGCAGCGGGCAGATCCACACGTCGCGCCAGGCCGGGGGAATGACCAGCGATCGGATGCGCTGCACGTCGTCGCCGGCCAGCGGACCCCCCGACTCGTCGAGGTAGCGGAACCCGCGGCCGGCCCGGCGCCGCGTCCAGCCCGGCATGTCGGTGGAGACGTGAACCAGGCCCGCGGACGCGGCGGGGTCGCCGGACGCCTCCTCGGCGTCCCGCCCAGACTGTGCGCTCATCCATCCCCTCCGTCGTGTTCACCACGACTACCCCCTGGACCCGCCCCCCAAACGGCCGCAACGCCGGGAGCCGTTTCGCACACCGAGGGCGGGGGTACCGGAGGCACATCCGGGGCCGCGCCGGCCGCCATGCCAGGGAGGGGAGACACGATGCCGAAGACGACGAAGAGCGGCAAGGTCCGTGAGAGCGAACTGCCGAGCACGTTGCGCCGCTCGGACGACCTGGCCAAGCGCACGTTCGCCAAGGCACACGATGCCGCGGCCGCCGAGTACGGCGACGAGGAGCGGGCCCATCGTGTCGCGTACAGCGCGGTGAAGCACACCCACGAGAAGGTCGGCGACCACTGGGAGCCCAAGGCCGAGAACGGTCCCTCCGACGCGCAGGCGGCCGGCGGCGCATCGACCCGGCGGGAGACCCACGGCGGTGTCGACGCGAACGCCTCCAAGCAGCACCTCTACGACCTGGCCCGCAGGCTGGGGGTGCGGGGCCGCTCGTCGATGAGCAAGCAGGAGCTCGTCGACGCGCTCGAGAGGGCCAACGACCGCGAGACCGCCCGCAGTCGCGACAAGGGCTGACCCGGACGCCCGGGGCTCCGGCTCAGTCGGCCGGGTCGGCGTCGCCGGACTGCAGGTGGCGCCCGAAGAAGGCGAGGATCCTCGCCCGCGCGTCGCGGGCGGCGTCCGGGTCGTACCCGGTGCCCATCATCGGCCCGAACACGGCGAACAGACGGGGACTCGGGTCTCCCGCCGCCGCCCGGTCGTTGAGGAAGGCGTGGCCGGCGCTCGCATACTCCTTGACGTCGTGGTCGACCCCGACCTCGGTGAGTGCGGCGTCCAGGCGCCCCGCGGCGCCCCGGAGGCTGCGGTCCCTCCCGCCGAAACTTCCGACCACCGGACAGGCCGTCCGCAGGAATCCCGCCGTGTAGACGTCCTTGCCGGCCGTGCCGTA
>JAJYQH010000027.1 GCA_021794705.1 Actinomycetes bacterium
AGCGCGGACGCCGGACGGGGCGGGTCACCCGCGGCGAACGGCCTCCCGGGCGATCTCGAAGGCGCCGCGGACCTCGGCGGTGTTGCCGAGCGAACTCCTTTCGAGCCGCACGTTGCGGGCGATGACCGGGGGCGCCTCGACCGCGAACGTCTCGGCGATGCCCCCGATGATGTGGTCGACGGCAGCCCCGAGGGTCGCCTCGACGATGATCACCTCGGGATCGAGGAACGTGCTGAGGTGGCCGAGCGGGCGTCCGAGCATCCGGCCGATGTCGGCGAGCACCCGCTGGGCCCCGGGGTCCCTGCCGTCGGAGAGCCGGGCGAGGGCGCTGAGATTGGTCGGGTCGGCCTCGACGGCGGCCGAGCCGGGACGTGTGAGTTCGCGGACCCTCATCCAGAGGCATCCGCGGCCCCCGCAGTGGCAGAGCGGGCCGTTCCGGTCGAGTTGCAGATGGGCGATCTCCCCGCCGTAGCCGTGGGCGCCGCGGGCCAGGCGCCCGTTGGCGATGACCGCCGATCCGATGCCGTCGTCGCCGACCGTGAGATAGATGGCGTTGTCGATCCGCTCGGTGCGCGCGTACTGCTCCCCCAGGGCCGCGAGATTGGCGTCGTTCTCGGTGATGACCGTGAGGCCGAAGCGCCCGGCGAGATACCCGTCGAAGTCCTCGGCGTTGGTGACGTGGAATCCCCTGGGGAGGTCGCGGAGGGTGGAGTGCTCGCGGGGCGCCCCCTTGCCCCTGAGGAACGGTGCGGGGACGCTCACCACGACCGTGTGCAGGGCGGCGTCCGGTCGTCGCGCCGCCTGGGCCACCAACTCCTCGATGATTCCGACCAGGCCCTCGGCACCCGACCGGGGAGCGGGGGCCTCTCTCTGGGTGGCGGCGACCGGCTGCTGGTCGGTGTCGTAGAGCGTCGCGCGCACCTGTCCGCCGCGCCAGCCCACGAGCCCGAGGAGGGGCTTGGGGCCCGAGGCCCGGAGCACGTGCCGTCCGGGTCCCCGGGCGGCCCGCCCCTGCTCCGCGTCGACGGCGAGCAGCCTGCCGGCGGCGAGCAGGCGGCGCACGGAGCTGACGACCGTCGGCTGGGGGAGATCGAGTTCGCGGGCGAGTTCCGACCGGTCGACCCCGCCGGAGAACCGGGCGTACTCGAGCACCCGCTCATCGGTGCTGAGAATCACGAAAGGATGATATCGCGCTACTGCATCCAGCTGGGTCGGCTGCCGGGACGCGGGTCCCTCGGCTCAAGCCCCGCGTAGAGTGGCCGCGGTGAGGGTCGCGCCAGGACGGGATGCACTCCAGAGGCGAATGATGATTTCATCCGTTTCCCCGGGGGAGCCGTCCCCCTCGTTCGTGGCGCTCATGCTCATCACGGGCACCACGGCGCTGTCCACCGACACCTACATTGCGGCCCTTCCGCAGATGCAGGCCGATCTCGGCACTTCGGCTGTCGTCGCCCAGCTCACGATGACGTCGTGCATCGCCGGTATGGCGATCGGCCAGTTGATCACCGGGCCGGTGAGCGACGCCCGTGGACGCCGGCGGCTGGTGCTCGCGTCCACCGTCGTCTTCATGGTGATGTCCGCGCTCTGCGCGATCACGACCATCGGGTGGCTGCTGGTCGCGGCCCGGCTCGTGCAGGGTGCCGCCTGCGGGGGCGCGGCGGCGGTCGGCCGGGCTGTGGTCACCGACGCCTTCGCCGGCCGCACCGCGGCGGCGAAGTTCGGCACCCTCTCGGCGGTCAGCCTGGTCGCCCCGGTTGTCGGGCCGGCCGTCGGCGGCGTCCTCCTCACGGTTGGCACGTGGCGGACGATCTTCTGGTTCCTCGCGACGGTCGGTGCCCTGATGACCCTCGCCGCCGTCCGGGGGCTTCCCGAGACCCTGCCGCCCTCACGACGGCACCCGGGAGGCCTGCGTCAGCTGGTGCTCCGATCGCGGACGTTGCTCGCCGAACCGACGTTCCGGACGCCGGTGCTCGTCCAGTGCCTCACCGTCGGGGGTTTCTTCGTCTACATCGGGGGGTCGTCGTTCGTCCTGCAGCACGACCTCGGGATCAGCGAACAGCGCTACACGGCGGTGTTCGCGGTGAACGCGGCGGTGATGATGACCTCGAGCCTCCTCTTCCGCCTGCTCGTCATGCGCTTCGGGCCGGCCACCCTGAGACGCGTCGCCGTGGTCGTGCAGTCCCTGGCGGTCGGGGCCCTGTTCACCGCCACGACCGTCGCCCCGGGGCACCGGCCTTCGCTTCCCGTCGTCTGGGTCTGCCTGTCGGGGATGACGCTCGGGCTCGGCACCTACCTGCCGGCCAACGCGTCGATCGTCCAACTCCTCGGACGCCGGTTCGCCGGCACCGCGTCCGCGCTCGGCGGCGGCATCCCGTTCCTTGTCGGCGCCATCATGACGCCACTCACCGGGGTGATCGGACAGCAGACGGTGCACGCGATGGCCAGCGCCATGGTGGTCTTCTTCACCCTCGCCGCGGTCGCTGCCCTCGTGTCGCGCCTCCGGTTCGGGCCCGCGGCCGACCCGGCCGTCGACGCCGCGGTCGACGCCTGAGGGTGGGGCCCGGCTGGCCGTCGAGTCAGTCAAAATCCCCGCAAGTGCTCCCGCGGGAACCCCGTGCCCAGGCGTCGGCGGA
>JAJYQH010000200.1 GCA_021794705.1 Actinomycetes bacterium
GGCGTCCCCGGGCCCGGCATCGAGGACGCCCGGGACGGGCAGCGTCCACTTGTGTGTCGATGTCGACCCCGATCGGGACACTGCCGGGAACCCGGAATGGGCAGTGCCCACTTGTGGGTGGAGGACGACCCGGAACCGGGCAGTGCCCACTTGTGGGTGGAGGACCTGCGCCTCTTTGGTGCGGCGTAGGTTCGCGACGTCCGGCCGGACGTTCTGCTGCTGATTCGCGTCGCGAACGTACGCGGAAGCAGAGAACGTACGCCGCTCGAACCCGAGCCCCGGACGCCGGAACGTCCGGCCCTCGCCCAGCCTCGGGATCGCTTTACACAACGCTTACGTGGCGCCAGCGGCGGGCTTACGAGCGGGGGAGATGCTCGAGGAACAGAACCACCAAGAGAGAGGTCGACGTCATGATCAGGCGTTCACTCGTCATCGGGGCGACCACCGTCGCCCTGCTCGGGGGCGGGGCCGCGGTCGCCTACGCGTCCGGTCCCACCTCGGGCAGCCCGTCCGCTCCGGCGTCCGCGTCCGCACCGGCAACACCCGGCGCCCCCGCATCGGCCGGTCAGGCGAAGGGCCACCCGGCCCTGCGCGCCGCCCTGAGGAACACCGTGCAGGCCACCTGGGTGACCCGCACCAAGAAGGGCGGCTTCGTCACCCACGACGCGATCCGCGGGCAGGTGGCCGCGGTGTCGAGCGGGTCGATCAGCGTCCACGCGGCCGACGGGACCACCGAGACCTTCTCGGTCAGCAGCGCCACGAAGGTCCGCAAGGTCACCCTGTCTCCGCGGTCGGTCACGGACTCGTCCATCGGCCAGGTGGCGGTCGGAGACCGGGTGCTCGTCACCGGCGTGGGCACCGGGACGCCGGCAGCCCGCCTCGTGCGCGTGGTCACCAAGTGAGCTCAGGCGCCCGGTAGGCGCACGGTGAAGCGGGCCCCGCCCTCAGCGGCGTGGCCCGCTTCGATCGTCCCCCCGAGCCTTGTGACCAGGCGGTGGGCGATGGCCAGACCCAGCCCCGTCCCCACCCGGCGGACTCCCCGGTAGCGCTCGTACAGGGCCCCCCGATCGAACGCGACCGCGAGGTCGTCGTCGGTGAGCCCTGGTCCCCCGTCGCGCACCTCCAGCGCGGCACCGGACCCCTCCGCCCGCAACTCCAGCACGATCGGCCGCCCGGCCGGCGTCACCCGCAGCGCGTTCTCCAGCAGCCCGTCGAGCACCTGCCGCAGCCGGCTGGCGTCCGTGGGCAACCGGACGCCGTCCGGCGCGGCCCACGCGAACCCCACCCCGGCGTCGGCGCAGCGGTCGGACCAGACGCGCGCGGCGCTCTGCACCAGCCCGCTCACGTCGGTGTCGACGATGTCGAGCCGGAGGTCCTGCGCGCCGAGCCGGGCGAGATCGAGCAGGTCGTCGACCATCCGCCGCAGCCGCAGCGACTCCTCGAGCATCACCCCACCCACCTCGGCCGCCTCCTCCGGGGGCACCACCCCCTCCGCCAGCGACTCCGCGTACCCGCTGATCGCGGTGAGCGGCGTGCGCAGGTCGTGGGACACCGACAGGAGGAACTCCTGCTGCCTGGTCTCCGACCGCTCGAGCGACCCCGACAGAGCGGTGAGGGCGGCCGCGATCTCGGCCACCTCGTCGGGACCCTCGGGCGACAGCCGCACGTCGCGCTCACCCGCGGCCAGCGCGTGCGCCGCCCGGGCGGTGCGCCGCAGCGGCCGGACGATCCGCCACGCGACGAGCAGGCTGAGACCGACGGCGATCACCACGCCCGCGAGCAGGGCGAGGGTCGACCGTCCCAGGGCCCGGGTGACCGCCCCGACCGCGTCGCCCCGGCGTTGCAGCAGGATGATGCCGCCGGCCCGGGTGGGCCGACCCTGAACCAGCACGATGGTGCCCTGGTAGGGGCGTTGGGCCGATATCGACCGGCCGGACAGCAGGGCCTGCACGTCGCGGTCGGTGACCACGGCGGCCAGGGGGTCGTTCCGGGGGGTCATCCCGTTCGCCGTCACCAGGACGCCGCGCACCTGCAGTGCCCGGAGCACGACCAGGGCCCGGCGCTGCGCGGCCTCGGCGTCCGGACCGAGGTCGGAGGTGGTCTGGGCGGCGTCCGCGAGTTTCGACAGGGTGCGCTGCGCCTCCGAGTTGGCCGCTGACCGGACGATGCCGACCGTCAGCCCGGCCGCCAGCAGCGCGGTGATGACGGCGGCGGCCGCCGCGAGCCACGCGATCCGCGCGACGAGTGATCGCATGAGGCAACCCCCTCACTCGGCGGGATCGGCCGAGTAGCCGACTCCCCGCACGGTCCGGATGGGGCTCGCCGCCCCGAGCTTGGCGCGGATCTGGGCGACGTGCACGTCGACCGTGCGGGTCTCGACGTCGCCCGAGTACCCCCACACGGTGGCGAGCAGTTGCTCGCGGCTGAACACCTGCCGCGGGTGGCGCACCAGGTGGGCGAGCAGGTCGAACTCGGTCGCCGTGAGATCGACCGGACGCCGGTCGGCGAAGGTCCGCCGCTCCGCCGGGTCGATCTCGACCCGCCCCAGACTGAGCCGGGACGCCGGCACGGCGGGTGCCGCGCCCGTGCGCCGGAGGATGCCCCCGAGCCGGGCGACGAGCT
>JAJYQH010000280.1 GCA_021794705.1 Actinomycetes bacterium
CCCGGGCGCCCCGACACCGCCCTCTCCGACGCCTTCACCGGCTCCCAGCTGTCACCGCAGTGGAGCTGGGTGCGTGAGCCGGACGCCGGCACGTGGTCGGTCGGTGGTGGGTCGCTCACCATGAAGACGCAGAACGCCGACATCCATCCGCCGTCGACGCCCCTCGCGTCCGTGCTCACCGAGCGGGCCCCGGCCGGCGACTACGTGGCGCAGGTGCGGGTGAAGGTCGACACGCCCACCTCCGGCTGCTGCTACAACTACGTGCAGGGCGCGCTGATGATCTACGGCGACGACGGCCACTACATCAAGCTCGACTCGGTCTCGATCTGGAACACCCGTCAGACCGAGTTCGGCAAGGAGGACAGCAGCGAACCGGCCGGCTACCCGAGCTACGGCAACAGCGTCGTCGGACCGGTGGGCGACTGGACCTGGCTGCGCATCGTCCACCACATGGTCGGCGGTAAGGACGCGTACAGCGCGTACACGAGCCTCGACGGTGAGAACTGGGTGGGCGGCGTGACGTGGACCGCCGACCTCGGGTCGGCCCCGAGGATCGGGCTGGCGAGCTTCGGCGGCAGCGGGTTCACCACGACCTTCCAGCAGCTGAGCGTCGCGGCCCTGGCGGGGTCGCGCCCGTCGAGCTGACGCGCACCCTCGATCGCGGGATGCCCGCGGCGAACCGTCCTCAGGGACGGGGAGCCGCGGGCATCTGCGTCGTCGGGGTCACCGGCTGGGGGACGGCGCCTTTCCAGGTGAGCGGGCTCAGCCACAGTTCCCGCCCGGGGTACGTGCTGCCGATGGCCTGCGGCTGCCACGCGTGGTAGAGCAGCCAGGTGGAGCCGTCGGGCAGCGCGAACGGATAGCAGTGGCCCGGCCCGGCGGCCACCTCGTTGCTCGCGACGAGCGGCACCTGCGAGCGGTCCTGGCAGGGTCCGAGCGGTCCGGCACAGCTCGCGTAGCCGATGTCGTAGTTCGCCGAGGCGTAGTCGTTGGCCGAGTAGAACAGCACGTGGGCGTGGTCGTGGACGAACATCTCCGGCGCCTCGACGAGGTTCCCCTGCCACCCCAGGGTGTTCGACAGCAGCGGCACCCGGCGGCCGACGAGGCGCGCGGCGTCCGGGGTGAGTTGCTGCCCCCAGAGCTGCACCTTCTTGCCGCAGCAGTTCCCGTCGTTCTTCCAGTACAGGTACAGGTGCCCGTCCGGGTCGCGCACCGGATTCGGGTCGATGGAGCCGCCGAGGTCGGGCTGGCAGAGGAACGGCTGCGCCGAGGAGTCGACGTAGGGACCGCCCGGCCTGCTCGAGGTCGCGCGGCCGATGCACTGGACGCCGCGGGCCGAGTCGCGTTCGACGTAGAACATGACGTAGCGCCCGCCCACCGTGATCACCTCCGGGGCCCAGGTGGCCCCGCCCTGCGCCCACCCGGGCAGCGAGGGCAGGGCGTCCGCGCGCTTGGTCCAGTGGACGAGGTCGGACGACGTGAGCTGCTGGATGTTGCGGCCGTCGCCCTGGGTGGCGAAGGCGTAGAAGGTCGACCCGACGTGCAGCAGCGACGGGTCGGGGAAGTCGTCGGCATAGACCGGGTTCCGGTAGCCGGCCGCGGACGATCCGGTGCTCCGGGGAGTGGGAGCACCGGACTGTCCGGCACCGGGGGCGGCGGAGCACGCGGTGACGACCAGGGCCAGCAGCACGGCCACCAGCAGCCGGGCGCGCCCCGTCACGGGAGCACTCGCCATGTCAGCCCTTGATGCCGCTACGTGCGACGCTCTCGACCAGTTGCCGCTGGGCCAGGATGAACAGGATCAGCGCCGGGACGCTGGCGATCACCGCCCCGCTCATGATGAGCGAGTAGTTGGTGGTCGCCGCCCCCTGGAGCGTCGACAGGCCCGCGGGCAGGGTGAGGTGGGAGGGGCTGAACAGCACGTACACCGGCCACAGGAAGTCGTTCCAGTTGGTGAGGAAGGCGAGCACCCCCAGCGTCGACAGCGCGGGCCGGGCGTTCGGCAGCACCACCCGCCAGAAGATCTGCCAGGTGTTCGCGCCGTCGATGGCGGCCGACTCCTCGAGTTCCTTCGGCAGGCCGAGGAAGAACTGCCGCAGGAAGAACACCCCGAAGGCGCCGCCGGCCGACGGCACGATGATCGCCATGAGCGAGTCGAGCCAGTGCAGCTTGGCCACCAGCAGGTAGTTGGGGATGAGGAAGACGAAGCCGGGCACGAAGATCGTCCCGATGACCAGGGCGAACACCACCTTCTTGCCGGGGAAGTCGAGGCGGGCGAGGGCGTAGGCCGCGCAGGCGTCCACCGCCACCACGAGCGCCGCGTTGCACAGCCCCGCGACCAGCGAGTTGGCGAACCACCGCAGCACCGGCGTCTGCGAGCCGGGCGCGAGCAGCTGGCTGTAGGCCTGGGTGGTGAACGGGTGCGGCAGCCACGACAGGGGCAGCGACGTCGCGTCGTTCGGGGTCTTGAACGAGGTCGACAGCATCCACACCAGGGGCGCGAGGAAGACCAGCGTGAGCACGACCAGCGCCACCCAGAACAGGGTGCGTCCGACGGGGTTGCCGGTGGGACGCCGCCGTCGGGCGGCCTGGTCGGGGCGGGAGCCGGCCGTGGGCGGCCG
>JAJYQH010000095.1 GCA_021794705.1 Actinomycetes bacterium
CGCGTGCCCGGGGCCGCCGGAGACCACGACTCCCCCGTCCGCTCCGCCGCCCGGGGGTCGGGACGCCGGGGCGCCCGACTCCCGCGACCTCTGAGCAGTGGAGTCCCTTCGGCTGCCGGGGTTTCTGCGAGATCGACGACACCTGCCACACGTTGCGGCCGTAGGCGGGGGTGTGGCAGGTGGGGCACGTTTCGCAGAAACCCGGACGCCGCCGCAGTCAGCGGCGCAGGCTGAGTTGGACCAGCACCGGCCCCCGCCGTTGGAGCGAGGCGGCCGAGGCGCCGCAGCCCGGGGTCCCGTCACCGTGGGCGAAGGCGCACGAGCCGCAGCCGCCGCTCGGGCAGCCGGCCGTCATTTCCCGGGCCTCGAGCCGTCCCATCCGCCGAAGATGGTCGACCGCGGCGAGCACGACGTCACGCCGCAGGCCGGTCCTCGTCGCGATCTCGTCGAGGGTGGACGCGCCCCGCTCGAAGGCCTCGAGCACCGCGTTGAGCGGGCGGACCGCGCTCACCAGAACAACCGCCCGACCTGGAACACCAGCACGGCGGCGGCCCAGGCCACGGTGAGCTGGACGCCGACGCCGAACGCCGTCCAGCGGGCGCCGATCTCCCGGCGCTGGGCCGCGATGGTCGCGACGCACGGGGTGTAGGCGAGCAGGAAGACGAGGAAGGCGACGACCGCCGGCAGAGGATGGCCGCCGGAGCTCCCCTCGAAGCTGGCCCGGATCGCCTGCCCGAGGCCGCCGGCGTCCGGCCCGCCCGTGGTTCCCGCGATCGCATAGGTCTGCGCCCACGACGAGATGACGGCTTCCTTGGCGACGAAGCCCACGAGCAGCGCCGAGGTGGTCTGCCAGGCGGCGAACCCGGTGGGACCGAAGATCGGCGTGATGAGCCGGGCGACCGATCCGTACAGCGAGTCGGCGACGGGCACCCGGCCGAAGGCGTGGCCGGTGGACAGAGGGATGGCCTGGGCGAGCCACACCAGGGTCACGGTGGCGACGATGACGCCGCCGGCGGTGCGGAGGAACGCGCCCAGCCGCTGCCACGTGACGGCGGCGGTGAGCCGGAGGGTGGGCCGCTGGTACGGGGGGAGGTCGAGCACGAGCGGGTCCGCGCCCATGGTGCGCCACAGCGTTCCGCGGAGCAGGCGCCCGACGCCGATGACGAACAGGATCGACGTGACGTACATGGCGAACACCACGGTGCCGGCCCAGCGTCCGAAGAACGTGGTGGCCACGAGGACGTAGACGGTCAGCCGGGCGGTGCACGAGGTGAACGGCACGAGCAGGGCGGTGAGGATGCGCTGCCGGGCGTTGGGGAGGATCCGCGTCGCGGCGATCGCCGGCACGTTGCAGCCGAAGCCGACGACCAGCGGGAGGAACGCCCGCCCCGGCAGGCCGAGCCTGCGCATGAGCGTGTCGGTGACCACGGCCGCCCGGGCCAGGTAGCCCGAGTCCTCGAGCAGCGCCAGCAGGGCGAACATGAGGACCATGAGCGGCACGAAGGTGAGCACCATCCCCACCCCGGCGATGAGCCCGTCGACGACCAGGCCGTCGACCGCCCCGGAGCCGAGCCCCACGAGGCTGAGCAGCCCGTGCGCTGCCCCGCTCACCGGGCCGGCGACGAGCCGGCCGAGGAGATCCTGAACGGGCGCGGCCACCGTCGTCGTGACCTGGAAGACGGCCCACATCACCGCGAGGAAGACGAGGGGCCCGGTGACCGGCGCAGTGACGACCCGGTCGATCCGGTCGCTGACGCTCTGCCAGGTCGCCCCGTCGTCGCTGGTCGCGCGCGAGACGGCCTGCTCGATGAACGAGAACCGCTCGTCCTCGCGGTCCAGCTCGTCCTCGAGGCCCTCCCCCGGGCCGCGTGGGGGGACGCCGATCCCCCGCGGCGGGCTTGCCGGAGCGGCGAGACTCGTCCGGACCGCCCGGGCGAGCGCGTCCAGTCCCGAGCGCCGCCGGGGGTCGACCTCCACCACGGGGACGCCGAGAGCCTGCGCCAGCGCCTCGCCGTTCACTCCCATGCCCCGCCCGGCGGCGACGTCGAGCATGCTGAGCACGACGACGAGCCGCCCGGGCTGCTCGCGCAACCGGGTGACGAGGTAGAGGCTCCGGGCGAGCGTCGCGGCGTTGACCACCGCGACGGTCAGATCGGGCCGCTCCTCGAGAGGCCCGTCGACGAGCAGGTCGCGGGTGAGCGCCTCGTCGGGCGAGACGGGGTCGAGGCTGTAGGCGCCCGGAAGGTCGACGACGGTCACCTCCCGGGCACCGGCCGTGGCCAGGGCAGGCTCGCAGTGTCCGCAGGTTCCGGCGTCCTGCTCCCCCACCCCAGGCCGCCAGACGCCCCGGGAGACGCTCACCGTCGTGCCCGGCCAGTTCCCCGTGGTCACCCGGGCGCCGGTGAGGGCGTTGAAGAGGGTGGACTTGCCGACGTTGGGGGCGCCGACCAGCGCGACCACCGGGGCGTCTGGGCCGGCCCCGGAACCCGGCCCCTCGCCGTGGCAGGTGGCCCTGACAGTGGCGGCGCTCATGCGGCCGGCTCGACGAACAGGCGGGCCAGCACGCCCCGGTCGAGGGCGATCCGGGCACCCGCCACCGCAACGATCCGCCCGCCACC
>JAJYQH010000275.1 GCA_021794705.1 Actinomycetes bacterium
CCCCTGCGCTACGCCGGCCTCGAGCCGATCGGGATCCCCGCCGCTGCCTCCGTCACCGTCAACCAGCTCGGCGACGCGGCAGTGACCGTCAGCGGCACGACGCTGAGCGTCACCGGCGGGGGCGAGACGGTCACCGTCGACATCACCCCGCTCACCAGCCTGACGATCACCTCGCCCGGCACGGTGACCATCGCGGGCAACCTCGCGCTGCCCGGCGTCGCCCTCACCATCCAGTCGACCCGGATCATCGCCGGCGGCGTGACGATCGACACCACCTCGGCGTCCGGCAACGGCAGCATCACGATGACCGCCGTCTCGACCGACGACGGCTCCGCGGTGACCCTGGGCCTCCAGGCCTCCCCGGACGCCGAGATCACCCTCAACGGCACGACGATCAAGGGCGGCTCGGTCACCCTCACCGCGACCGCAAGTTCCAGCCCCACCGCCACCAACGCCCTCGACGTCGTCACCGTGTCGTCGACCGCCAAGGTCTCGCTCACCGACACCCACATCACCGCCCACGGCGACGCGACCCTCTCGAGCGGGTCGACGGTCACCGCCACGGTCGGCGGCGGCAGCACCGGCGGACCGACCTGGGGCGGCGCCTTCGCCAAGGCCGACGTCACCAACACCGCCCAGACCAACATCTCCGGCACCTCGACCTTCGCGGTCGACGGGGCCCTCACCCTCAACGCGGCGACGACGAACGACCTCACGGTGACGTCGGACGCCCGCAGCGTCCTCGCCGGCGCGGCGATCGCGCTCGTGTCCCTCGACAACACGACCACCTCGTACATCGACGCGACGACGACCGGCAACACGGCGAACAGCCTCGGGCTCAGCGCGGTCGGCCACAACACGGTGACGACCCAGTCGATCGCTAACCCGTCGGGGGCGTCGAGCACCGAGGACGCCACATCGAGCACCCCCGGCAGCACCGATGCCACGTCGATGACCGACGGCAACTCGTTCACCGCCACCGGCCCGATCGGCCTGGCGGCCGCGCTCTCGTACGCGCACCTCGCGAACACCACCACCGCGTACATCCGCCCCGCATCCGGAAGCTTCGGCGCCACCGTCGCCGGGGCCGGTGGTGTGACGGTGCACGCGGCCAACTCCACCGCCGCCACGACCAGCGCCCTCGGCGCCACCCTCACCGACACCTCCGTCCAGCTCGGTGACACCGTCGGCACGGTGGGCACCGCGGTCGCCATCGCCATCGCCCCGACCACCACGACGGCGTCCATCGGCGGCACCGTGAGCCTCGCCACCCCGCTCGTCGTCGTCGAGGCGCCCGACTCCGAACTGTCGTTCCCGACCACGGCGATCGCCGGGCACGGCGACTCGTCCAAGCTCACCTTCCAGGGTTCGTTCGCCCTCAACGTCGTCACGGTGCATCAGTCCGCGGCCCTGGAGCCGGCTGCGGTGCTCGACGTGAGCAACGGCGGGAGCCCGGCGGCGGTCCGGTTCGCGAGCGAGCACTCGACCGAGTCGAAGACCGTGGCGAAGCCGTTCGAGCACGTCTTCGACCCGATGACCGCGGTGCAGCCCGACGGCGAGACGATCGTGCTGCCCTACCGGCTGGCCCACAACAACCCGGCGACGCTCATCACCACCGGCACCCCGGTCACCTACAAGAACGGCTTCGGCACCAACATCGGCGGGCTCACTTACGGCGGCACGTACTACCTCATCTGCCCGTGGAACCCGATCCTGCTCAAGGGCGTCTGCAGCCAGACTGCCCCGACCTTCCGGCTCGCCTCCTCGGCCACCCTGGCCGCGCTCGACAGCTGGGGCAACCCGCTGGGCACCGGCGACTACGCGATCCACCTCGACCCGTCGGTGTCCGCCGGCACGGAGCACAGCATCGAACTGGTCGACGACCCCGAGGGCATCGGCATCGGTGCGGGCGTGGCGGTCAACGTCGTCAACGACACGGGCAGCGCGAGCATCGGTGACGGGGCAGTGCTCACCGGCGCCGGCGACCTCACCCTGGACGCCGCCACCACCGACGCGATGGAACTCGAGGCCAAGGACGGGTCCGCAGGCGGCATCGCCATCACGCCCGTCGTGGCCGTCGGCATCTCCAACGTGACGACCTCCGCCACCATCGGCACCGGCTCGCTGCTCACCCTCGCCGGCGCGCTCGACGTCACCGCCGCCCAGACCGCCACCCTGAGCAACTCCGCGATCGGCGAGACGGAGGGCAAGTCGGTCTCCATCGGTGCGTCCGTGTCGGTCGGCGACTCCGCGCACCGCGTCACCGCGACGACCGCACGGAACATCGCCGCGGTCGGCTCGGCAGCGTTCACCGCCCTCAGCACCTCGTCGACCGCCAGCTACGCCTACGCCGGCGCGACCGGAGCCGCCGAGCAGGGTGACCAGCAGGCCACCGACGCCGGGACCGTCAACCAGCAGGGCGACACCCAGCTGGCGAGCGCCAACGCCGCCGCGACGCACAACGGTGCCCCGACGAGCAAGGACGCCAAGACCCCGACCGCCGGCACCGAAGAGAACGGTGGCGGCTCCGTCACCGTCGCCGCCGCGATCTCGTTCAACCTCGTCACCAGCGTCACCGACACCTCGCTGCCGTCCGGGCTGCAGATCACCGTGACC
>JAJYQH010000136.1 GCA_021794705.1 Actinomycetes bacterium
CGAGTCGTGGCGCGCCGCCCTCGGCATCACGGTCACCATGGTGTGGCTCTACACCGAGATCCTGCGGATCCTCTCCTACCTGCGCCGCTGAGGCGCTTCCACCAACTCACCGTTCGACGCCCCGGCCGGCACCTCGCTGGCCGGGGCGCCGGGCGTCCGGGGGGTGTCAGGCGTGCTGGGTGAGGGTTGCGTCGGACGCCCTCGCGGCCTCGCGCCCCCTCCGGCTCTCCCCGAAATGTGCACGGCCTGCATGGATGGCCCCTCAGGGAGCCACCTCCATGCAGGCCGTGTGCATCTTCGGGACTGGCGCCCCGCGGGCGTGCCTGTGCCGCTGCCGGTGCCGGGGGTGACGCCCCGTCCTACTGCGGCGGAACGTGGATGAGGTGCTTGTCGAGCAGGGAGCGGGACCCGGAGGTCCAGGGGAGCGCGCGCCACTGCCGCAGCGGGATCCACGCCGCCCGGGCCGTCGTGCCGTCGACGTCGATGACGGTCGGGGTGGTCGGGTTCGCGCAGGTGGCCGTGTAGATGATGCGGAGCGCGTGGAAGTCCTCGAGGACGCCGTTCGGCGCGCGGCCGACCCAGTGGTCCGACTGGAGGTCGATGAGGCGGTTGATGTGCACCTCCTGGCCGGTCTCCTCCGCCACCTCACGCATCAGTCCCTCGTGCGGCAACTCCCCGGGCATGAGGCCGCCTCCGGGAAGCTGCCAGAGGCCGGGCACGGCCGTCTTGTCCGAGCACTCGCAGCCGAGGACGCCGCGCGGCGAGCGGATGATCGCGTACGCCGCGATCCGCTGGTTGAGCACGGGCACCTCGTCGGGGGCGACGAGCAGGTTGGGGTCGGCGCCCCGGTGTTTGATGCGGGGTGGACGGGACGAATGGGTGCGGCGCGACACCTGCACCGTGAGGACGACCTCGTCGTCGGCCATCCGGGCCGACAGCAGACTGTTGATCACGAACCCACGGCGCCACAGCTCCTGGTGAGGATTCTGGCCGTGCTGCACCGCGAGGTTGACCAGTTCGCCCGCTCCCGGGGAACTCACTCCTACGATGCGCATCTGTTCATCATGGCATGCCCGCGCGGGACCACCCTGCGGCCGCCCCGGGGCCCCCGGTCTCCGGGCGGGGGCGCGGCGGAGCGGTTTCGGCCCGGTCCGGCCGGCGTCCGGGGACCCCTTCGGCGCTCGGATTTCTGCGAAACGTGCACCACCTGCCACACCCCCGCGGTGGGAAGGGATGTCTGGCACGTGCGGTGAATCTCGCAGGGACGCGGGCCGGGGTGCGCCGGGACGCCGAGGAGCCCACCCCCGCCCCCGTGGCCCCGTCCACGTGGCCCGGGCGTCGGTAGCATGACAGCCCATCGACCGGCCCCCAGCGGGGCACCCCACCCGGCGAGGACGGCTGTCATGGACTTCAACCCCAATGCGACGCTCAACGGCAACATCTCCTCCGCGGGGGGCCCGGGCGGGGGTCGCGGCGGCGGAATCATCGTCGGGGGCGCCGGAGGGGTGGTCATGCTCGTCCTCGCCCTGCTGTTCGGCGTCAACCCCTTCAGTGGCGGTCAGGGCCAGCCGGCCGCCCTCGACAGCAGCCAGTGCTCGACCGGTGCGGACGTCCAGACCAACCGCGACTGCCGATGGAAGGCGTACGTCACCTCGATCGAGGACTTCTGGTCGGGCCGGCTCAACGGCTACACGTCGGCGCCCACCGTGACGTTCACGGGCCAGGTCGACACCGGCTGCGGGACGGCGTCCAGCCAGGTCGGGCCGTTCTACTGCCCGGCCGACAAGACCGTGTACATCGACACCGCCTTCACCGACCAGTTGCTGCAGCAGCTGGGCGCCGAGGGTGGGGACGCCGCGGAGGCGTACGTCCTCGCGCACGAGTACGGCCACCACGTCTCCGACCTCACTGGGCAGCTCGCCAAGGCCCAGGCGTCGGGCAATCAGACCGGCCCCACCTCGGCGTCCGTGCGCTCCGAGCTGCAGGCCGACTGCTATGCGGGCGTGTGGTTCCACAACGTCGCCGCCGGCAACGACCCGATCCTCAGCGGCGTCACCCAGGACGACATCAACCGGGTCTCGGACGCCGCCCAGGCCGTGGGCGACGACCGCATCCAGAAGGCCACCCAGGGCTACGTGCAGCCGGAGTCGTGGACCCACGGGTCGGCGGCGATGCGGCACAAGTGGCTCGAGACGGGATTCACCACCGGCGACCCGGGTGCCTGCGACACCTTCAGCACCAACGATCTGGGGCAGTGACGCGCCTCAGCTGCCGACGAGGTGGGTGACCTCGACGCCGTCGAGCGTGAACGCGCGGGTCGTGCCGTGGGCGGTGACCCGGAGCACCGGTTGAGCCAGCTTGTCGCGCCGGTCGATCACCCACCGCACCGAACTCGCGGCCGACGACTCGTCCGACCCGCTGGCCGACGTCGGCGCCGTCGATGCGGGAGTCTGGGACGGCGTCGCCGATCCCGTCGGGCCCGACCCGGTAGCGGAGGCGACGGCGTCCGGGCTCACCGGGGCGCCGGCGGAGGCCAGCTGGATGATGCTGGCCACGACCGCCGGGTTGACGAGCGAGGCGTCGAACAGCTGGGGCAGCGTGCCCTTCTCGGACGCC
>JAJYQH010000377.1 GCA_021794705.1 Actinomycetes bacterium
GGTCGCCGTCATCACCGACTCCCCGATCCTCGTCGTCGGCGCGATGGTCGTCAGCCCCGACTTCTCCCCCGTGGCCGCGATCGCGACCGGGGTCGCCTTCGGACGCTGGAAGCTGGCCCGTGGCGGAATCGTGCAGATGGTGCTGGGGTACACGGCGGCCGTCGCTGTCATCGCCGCGCTCGCCCTCGTGGCCCACCTCGTCGGCGTCCTGCCCAGGGGCGAGGTCACCGGCGCCCGCCCGCTCACCGCCTTCATCTGGCAGCCCAACCTCTGGTCGTTCGTCGTGGCGGTGCTCGCGGGGGCGGCGGGCTCGATCGCTCTCACCGCGTCGAAGACGACGACGCTGGTCGGCGTCTTCATCTCGATCACCACGGTGCCGGCGGCCGGCAACCTCGCGGTGGCCCTCGCCGTGCACGTTCCCGCCCAGATCGTCGGGTCGCTCGCGCAACTCGGCGTCAACGTCGCCGGGATGCTGCTCGCCGGCGTCGCGGTGCTGGTCTTCCAGCGCCAGGTCGTCCACCCGCCCCGCGACCTGGTGCGGAACCGGCGCCGGCTCTGACCGTCGGGGTCAGGCGCCGAGCTCGTGCCGGAGTTCGGTGAGTTCGGCTCCCCCCGCCATCTCGGCCGTCAGCTGGTCGAGGGTCAGGTCGGCCGTGCTGCCGTCGAGCACGACCCGGCCCAGGGCGAGGACGACGAAGTGGTCGCCCACCAGCCAGGCGTGATGGGGGTTGTGGGTGACGAAGACCACGGCGACCCCGGCGTCCCGGGCCCGGGCGAGGTAGCGCAGCACGACGCCCGACTGCTTGACGCCGAGCGCCGCGGTGGGCTCGTCGAGGATGAGCACCCGCGCACCGAAGTGGAGCGCGCGCGCGATCGCGACCACCTGACGCTGGCCGCCCGACAGCGAGCCGACCGGGCGGTCGAGGTCGGCGATCTCGATGCCCATGCCGCGCAGCGCCTCGTCGGTGGTGCGGATCATCCGGGCGATGTCGAGGCGCCCGAACGGCCGCCGGGTGATCTCGTGGCCGAGGAAGAAGTTCCGCCACACCGACATGAGCGGTGCCAGGGCGAGGTCCTGGTAGACGGTGGCGATCCCGGCATCCTGGGCGTCGCGCGGCGAGGCGAACGACGTCGGCCGGCCGTTGACGAGCAACTCCCCCGCCGTGTGCCGGTGCAGGCCGGAGATGATCTTGATGAGCGTCGACTTGCCCGCACCGTTGTCACCGAGGACGCAGGTGACCTGGCCGGCGTCCGCCACCAGGTCGACGCCACGCAGCGCGTCGATCGTGCCGTACGACTTGCCCACGCCCCGCAGCTCGAGCAACGGGGCGGCCGGGCCGCTCTCCCCCACCGGTTCAGGGACGCCGGTCATCGCCGTTCCGCCTTCCGTTTGAGCCACACGTTCACCAGGGTCGAGCCGAGCAGCATGACGCCGAGGAACGCCTTGAACCAGTCGGGGTTCCATCCGGCGTAGTTGATGCCGAGCTGGGTCATGCCGTAGATGAGGGCGCCGAGGGTCGCGCCGACGACCGACCCCGAGCCGCCGGTGAGCAGGCAGCCGCCAATGACCGCGGCGATGATGTAGATGAACTCGTTGCCCACGCCGTCGCCGGACTGCACGACGCTGTAGGCGAACAGCGAATGCATGCCCGCGAGCCACGCGCAGAACCCGACACCGAGGTAGAGCGCGACCTTGGTGCCGCGCACGGGGACGCCGGACGCGCGGGCCGCTCCCTCGTCTCCCCCGACCGCGAAGATCCAGTTGCCCTGGCGGGTGCGGAGCAGGGTCCATCCGCCCGCCACGGTGAGCAGGATCCAGAACAGGATCGTCACCTTGAGGTGCAGGATGTGCGAGCCCAGGGTGAGGGTCCACTCGGGCGCGAAGACCGCGCGCGCCGAGGCGAATCCCGCCATGTCGGAGATCGTCGGCGAGGTGACGCCGCCCTCGACCCACCGGGTGACGCCGAGGTTGACCCCCTGCAGCACGAAGAACATCGCCAGCGTGGTGAGGAAGCTCGGGAGCCGGGTGCGGGTCAGCAGCAGGCCGTTGGCCAGCCCGACCACCAGGGCGAGCACGAGCGCGAGGCCGACGCCGACCCACACGTTGAGGTTGAACCACCAGGCCAGCTGCGCGGCGGCGAGGCCCGCCGTGGTGACGAGGACGCCGGCGGACAGGTCGAACTCCCCGCCGATCATGAGCAGCGCGATCGGCACCGCCATGATCCCGATCGTCGAGGCGTTGTAGAGCACGGTGCCCGCGTTGTCGATGTTGCGGAAGCTCGGCGCCACAACGAGGAAGAACCCGAGGATGACCAGGGTGGCGACGAGGGAACCGACTTCGGGACGCAGCAGCAGGCGGGTGGCCGGCGTCCGTGGGCGGGTGCGGTCGTCGGCGACGGCGACGGTGAGTCCGGCGCTCGTCATGTCAGCGCTTCCCGTTCGCGGCGTAGGTCGCGATGGCGTCGACGTTGGTCTTGTCGACGAACGCCGGGCCGGTGAGCACCGGCTGGCCGCCCCCGATCGTGTCGCCGTTGGTGTGGTAGAGCCACAGCGAGTCGACGGCGAGGTATCCCTGGAGGTAGGGCTGCTGGTCGACGGCGAACTCGAT
>JAJYQH010000081.1 GCA_021794705.1 Actinomycetes bacterium
ACCCGGCTCGCGCCGGTCACGAGGCCGGGGAGCCGGTCACTGCACCCGGACTCGATGAACACCTCGTACGGCTGCTGGGTCGCGACGTGCACGCCGGCCATGCCCACCACCTCTCTGGTCAACGGATCTGGTCCCGCCCGGTCAGTCGGGGAGGTCGGCGTCGTCCTCCGCGTCGGACGGCTCGCTGCGCCCCGTGAGGGCCTCGACCACCTGGCGGGCGGCCTGTCGCGCCTTGAGGCCGTCGGTGTCGACGACCAGGGTGGCGCACTGCTCGTAGACCGGCGTGCGTTCCTTGAGCAGGGCGACCAGCCGGCTGCGGACGTTGCCGAGCAGCAGCGGGCGCAGGGTGTTCATGCCGACCCGTCGGGTCGCCTGGGTGATGGACACCTTGAGCCACACGACGTCGTGCCCGGTGAGCGCGTCGCGGATCGCGGGGTTCATCACCGCGCCCCCGCCGAGGGAGATGACTCCCCCGCCGCGGAGCAGGTCGAGGGTCACCTGGCGCTCCAGGTCGCGGAAGTACGCCTCGCCCTCGTCGACGAAGATCTCGCTGATCGGCTTGCCGGTGCGCTGTTCGATGACCGCATCGACGTCGGTGAAGGCGAGGCCGAGCCGCTTGGCGACCATGAGGCCGACCGTCGACTTGCCCGCCCCCGGGGCGCCGATGAGCACGATGCTCCGGCGTCCACCCTCGGTCGGGACGGTGGCACCGGTGAGGTCGACGGGGTCAGTCATGGACGGCCAGCCCCCTCTCGCCCACCCGCTGGAGGTACCCGGCGAGGTTCCGCCGGGTCTCCTCGAGGGAGTCGCCCCCGAACTTCTCCAGCATCGCCTCCGCGAGGACGAGCGCCACCATCGCCTCGGCGACCACGCCCGCGGCGGGCACGGCGGTGACGTCGCTGCGCTGGTGATGGGCCCGGGTCTCCTCGCCGGTGGTGACGTCGATGGTCCGCAGGGCGCGCGGCACCGTGGCGATCGGCTTCATCGCGGCCCGGACGCGGAGCACCTCCCCGGTGCTCATCCCGCCCTCGGTGCCGCCCGAGCGGTGGCTGGTGCGGTGGATGCCGGCGGCGTCCCGGCCGATCTCGTCGTGCGCCTCGCTGCCGCGCACCCGGGCGAGCTCGAAGCCGTCGCCGAGTTCGACGCCCTTGATCGCCTGGATGCCCATGAGCGCCCCCGCGAGCCGCGCGTCCAATCGCCGGTCGCCCTGACTGTGCGACCCGAGTCCGGGCGGCAGTCCCCACGCGAGCACCTCGACGACCCCGCCGAGGGTGTCTCCGTCGCGGTGGCACGCCGCCACCTCCGCCTGCATCCGCTCGGACGCCTGCGGGTCGAAGCACCGGCAGGGGTCGGCGTCGATCGCGGGCAGGTCGGCGATCGTCGGCAGCACGTCGCGGGCGGCGCGCACCGGGCCGAACTCCACGACGTGGCTCAGCACCGAGATGCCCGCGACCTGGTCGAGGAAGTTCTTCGCCACCTGGCCGATCGCCACCCGCGCCGCAGTCTCCCGGGCCGACGCCCGCTCGAGGATCGGGCGGGCCTCGTCGAAGTCGTACTTCTGCATCCCCGCGAGGTCGGCGTGCCCCGGGCGCGGCCGGGTGAGGGGCGCGTTGCGGGCCTGCGCGGCCAGCACTTCGGGGTCGACCTCGTCGGGACTCATGACCTCGGCCCACTTGGGCCATTCCGTGTTGCCCACCATGATCGCGAGGGGGGAGCCGAGCGTCTCGCCGTGCCGCAGCCCGGCGAGGATGGTCACCTCGTCGGCCTCGAACTTCATCCGGGCTCCGCGGCCGACGCCGAGCCGACGCCGCGCGAGCGCCTCCCGGATGTCGTCGGAGGCGACCCGCACGTGGGCCGGAATGCCCTCGATGGTCGCCACGAGGGCGCGACCGTGCGATTCGCCGGCGGTGAGGTATCGCAGCATGGGCGTCAGTCTCGCAGAGTTTGGCCCCGGGCCAGCAGTTCCGCGGCGCCGGCGGACCGCAGCAGGTCGAAGTCGACCTGCTCCCCGGTCATCAGCCGCACCTGGTCGACCGCCTGGCCGGCCAGCAGGTCGAGCCCGTTGATGACCACCCGTCCGAGCCGCTCACCGGCCACCGCGAGGGGCGTCGGCCAGGGGTCGTAGATGACGTCGAAGACGACGTCGGCGCGCGCGGCGAGTGCCGGTGCGTGGGCGTCGAGCGCCGCCGCGGGAACCGTGGAGGCGAGCAGGTCGGCGTCCGGCACCGGGTCGCCGAAGGCCGCGACCGACGCCGGAACGCCGAGCGCCTCCGCGAGGCGCAGCACAGGGGCCGCGCGGCCGGGGTCGCGGACGAGGAGGGTCACCTCCCGGAGCCCCATCCCGGCGGCCGCGACGAGCACGGACGCCGCGGTGGCCCCGTTCCCGGCGAGCAGCATCCGCTGCACCCCGGTGACGCCGTGAGCGGCGCACGCGCGGACGAAGCCCGGGACGTCGGTGTTGTGGACCCGGTCGCCGCCGGGGTCGAGGATCAGCGTGTTCGCCACCCCGGTGAGGCGCACGACGTCGTCGGGCTCGCCCAGCGCGACGAGGTCGGGCTTGTGCGGCATCGTGACGCTCAGGCCGCGCCACACGTCCCGCCCCAGACC
>JAJYQH010000019.1 GCA_021794705.1 Actinomycetes bacterium
CGTGGAGGATCGGAGAGCGGGCCGACGGGTTCGTCCAGTCGGCGGGCGGCGTCCCGAGCCTGCTGGCGAGCTACCAGCACGTGCATTGGGCCGGGTTCCCGCAGTTCGCCGAGCGACTGGCGGACGCGGCCGCGAGGTTCGCCGCGTCGGGGGGCCGGTGGCAGCCGGTTCCACCGCCGCCCGAGCCGGTTCTTGCCACCCCCAGCGACGACGAGGCCTTCCTGCATGGCGACCTCGACGCGCGGCCCGGGCTGGTCGACCTCGCGGTGAACGTGCGCCGGGCGGCCCCGGACTGGCTGGTCTCGCGGCTGGTCGCCGACCCCGGCCGGTGGACCCGCTACCCCGACGACACCGAGGCCCGGGAGGCGATCGCCGCCGCTCACGGCGTCCCGCTGGAGGCGGTCCTGCCGACGGCGGGCGGCATGGAAGGCTTCACGCTCGTCGCCAGGGCCCTGCGTCCCCGATCGATCGTCGTCCATCCGCAGTTCTCCGGGCCCGACGAGGCGCTTCGGGCGGCCGGGGCCCCAGTGCGGCACCTCGTCCTGCCGGCTCCCTTCGTCCTCGACGACCGGGCGGTGGCCCGGCTGAACGGCGCCGGGGCCGAGGCGGTCTTCGTGGGCAACCCGACCAACCCCACCGGCGTTCTTCACAGTGCGAGGCGACTGGCGACGCTGCGGCGTCCGGGGTCGGTGCTGGTGGTGGACGAGGCGTTCATGGACGCGGTGTCGGGCGCGGGGGAGAGCCTGCTGACCCCAAGCGCCGACCTGACCGGCACGCTCGTCCTGCGCTCGATCACCAAGACCTGGGGGCTCGCCGGCCTGCGGGCCGGATACGTCGTCGGGGACCCCGACCTGATCGACCGGCTGCGGGCGCAGCAGGCCCACTGGGGCGTCTCCACGCCCGCCCTCGACGCGATCACCGCCTGTCTCGGTCCCGAGGCGAGGGCGGACGCCGCCGACCTCGCGCACCGCACCGCCTCCGATCGAGACCTTTTGGTGGGGCTCCTCGAGGACGCCGGTTTGCGGGTCGTCGCGTCCCGGGCGCCGTTCGTTCTGACCCGCACCGGCGTGGATATCCGCCGGGAACTCGCCCTGCGGGGCTTCGCCGTGCGGCGCGGCGACACTTTCCCCGGCCTCGGCGGAGCCTGGATCCGCGTCGCCGTGCGTGACCCCGCGACGTCACGGGCCTTCGTCGCAGCCCTGAGGGAGGCCCTGGGCCCGGATCGCTCGAGCGGCCAGCAGGAGACAGTGTGACCACGACCCGGGTTCTAGTGACCGGCGGGAGCCGCTCGGGCAAGTCCCGCCACGCCGAATCGCTCCTGTCGGGAGCCGACGTGGACTACGTCGCCACCGGCTTCCCGCCGTCGCCCGACGATCCCGACTGGGCCGAGCGGGTGCGCCTGCACCGGGCCCGGCGTCCGGGCTCGTGGAGCACGATCGAGACCCTCGACGTCGCGGACGTGCTCGCCGCCGATTCGGGCCGGCCGGTGCTGGTGGACTGCCTCTCGTTGTGGCTGACCCGAGTGATCGACCGCTGCGGCGGGTGGGACGGCTCGATGCCGCACGCGCTGGCCCGCGAGGTCGATGCCCTGGTGGGCGCCGTGCGCACCACCGCCCGACCCGTCGTGCTCGTGACTAACGAGGTGGGTTGGGGAGTGGTGCCGGCTCACGAGTCGGGCCGGGTCTTCCGCGACCTCCTCGGTGTCCTCAATGCGCAAGTCGCGGCCGAATGCGACGAGGTCTGGTTGTGCGTGAGCGGCATCCCCCTGCGGGTGAAGCAGGGCGCCCGTGCGTGAGCGGGGGCCAGCCGCGGCGCTGGGGCTGTTCACCGTCTTGCCGGCGCCGTTCACCCCGGAGATAGACCGGGCGCTCGCGGCCCGGGCCATCAGGGCACTCCCGTGGCTCGGGCTGGCCCTCGGCGTCCTCGCCGCGGCAGTAGCCCTGGCCGTGCGGTGGCGCACCGGCTCCGACGCCTTTGCCGCGGTGTCCGGGCTGCTGGTGTTGCAGGGCCTCACCGGCGCCATGCACCTCGACGGTCTCGCCGACACCGCTGACGGGCTCGGCTCGAGGCGTCCGGCGTCCGAGGCACTCGTCATCATGCGCCGCTCGGACATCGGGCCCATGGGCGTGACGAGCATCGTGCTGCTGCTGGCCCTCGACGTGGCGGCTCTCGCGACGGGCCACGGACACGGCGGCCCTGCTCCCGCCGTCCTGGTCGGCCCCGCCGTCGCGCGCTGTGCTGCGTTGACCGCCACCCGGCAGGGCGTGCCGGGAGCGCGCGAGAGCGGCTTCGGCGCGCTGTTCGTGGGCGTCACCGGACGGCTCGTGGCGCTCTTGTCCGCCCTGCTGGTCACCGGTGTCGCCGCCCTGGCTGGGTGGGTTTCGCGGGGTCCTGAGGGGATGCTCGTCTACGCGGTGGCCGCGGCTGTCGCGCTCGTCACGTCCGAGGGCTGGAGGTCGCATCTCAGCCGGCGTCTTGGCGGTCTGACCGGCGACACCTTCGGCTCCTTGATCGAGACGACCCAGGCGGTCTTCTGGGTGCTCGTGGCGCTGCTCTAGCCACGACATGTGTGCTTTACTGGCCAGGCACTTCGACGGCAGTGG
>JAJYQH010000246.1 GCA_021794705.1 Actinomycetes bacterium
GGCCGAGGAGGCCAAGCCCCGCAAGGTGCAGGTGCAGCGCGGCAACGGCGTGAAGGCCGTCGGCGGCGACGACGTCGTCCCGGGCCAGGTCGAGGAGCAGCAGGCCGAGGCCCACGCCTGATCACCTGTCGGCAGCACCGTCCGCCCCCTGATTCACGCGTCCCGCGTGGTGGCACCCGCCCCACGCGGGACGCGCACGTTCGGGACCTCCGCCGGCTGACCCGCCTCTGGTGTTGGATGGCCGGACAGTTCAGCGCAGCCGCCGATCGCACCAGCTGGAGGGCCTTGTGAAGCTCATGCTCACCTCGGGCGGGGTCACCAACCCGACCATCCACGCGGCGCTGGAGCGGCTGCTCGGCAGGCCGGTCTCCGAGTGCCACGCCCTCTGCGTCCCGACCGCACAGTGGGGGCACCCGCAGTGCGGCCCCGCCTCGGTGCGGGCCTTCCTCGCCGCCGGACCGAGCTGGGGGCACTTCTCCGGACTGGGCTGGGCGTCGCTCGGCGTCCTCGAACTCACCGCCCTGCCGAGCATCGGCGCGGAGCGGTGGGTGCCGTGGGTGCGGGACGCGGACGTGCTTCTCGTCGACGGTGGCGAGGCCACCTACCTGTGCCACTGGATGCGGCACTCCGGGTTGGCCGACCTGCTGGCGTCACTGCCCGACACCGTGTGGGTGGGGATGAGCGCCGGGAGCATGGTGATGACGCCGCGCATCGGCGACGACTTCGTCGAGTGGGCGGGCGCCCCGGACGACCGGGGCCTGGGCGTCGTCGACTTCTCGATCTTCCCGCACCTGTTCGCCTTCCCCGGCAACATGATGCCGGACGCCGAGAGGTGGGCCCCCGCGGTCGGCGGACCCGCCTACGCGATCGACGAGCAGACCGCGATCACCGTCGTCGACGGGACGGTCGAGGTCGTCTCCGAAGGGCAGTGGCGCAGGTTCGGCTGAGCCGGTCCGGGGGCAACCACGAACGGGCCGGCTCTCAGGAGATGGCCTCCCGGGCCTCGACGAACGCGGTCGCCGCCGCCTCGAGATCGTCGCGGGTGTGGGCGGCCGACATCTGGGTGCGGATCCGCGCCTTCCCCCGCGGCACCACCGGGAAGCTGAACGCGCGCACGTAGACGCCGCGGGCGACGACCTCGTCGGCCATCCGGGCCGCCGTGACGGCGTCCCCGATCATCACCGGCACGATCGGGTGGGTCGACTCGGGAACCTCGAACCCCTCCTCCGCCAGCCGGGCGCGGAAGAAGGCGGTGTTGTCGGCGAGCCGCTCCCGGAGGTCACCGGACGCCGCCAGCAGCGACAGGGTCTCCAGTGCGGCCCCCGCGATGGCGGGCGCGAGCGAGTTGCTGAAGAGGTAGGGCCGCGACCGCTGCCGGAGCAGCTCGACGATCTCCGCCCGCCCCGAGGTGTAGCCGCCGGAGGCACCGCCGAGGGCCTTGCCGAGGGTGCCGGTGACGATGTCGACCCGGTCCTGGACGCCGAACAGGTCGGGGGTGCCGGCGCCGTGGGGGCCGACGAAGCCGACGGCGTGCGAGTCGTCGACCATGACGAGCGCGTCGTAGCGGTCGGCCAGCTCGCAGATGCCGTCGAGCGGCGCGAAATAGCCGTCCATCGAGAAGACGCCGTCGGTGGCGATGAGCCGCCGCCGGGCGCCGGCGGCGTCCTGCAGCTGGCGTTCGAGGTCGGCGAGGTCGCGGTTGCGGTAGCGGAACCGGGCGGCCTTCGACAGCCGCACCCCGTCGATGATCGACGCGTGGTTGAGTTCGTCACTGATGATCGCGTCCCGCTCGTCGCACACCACCTCGAACAGGCCGCCGTTGGCGTCGAAGCACGACGAGTAGAGGATGGTGGCGTCGGTGTGCAGGAACTCGGAGACCGCCGCTTCCAGCCGGGTGTGCAGCGTCTGGGTGCCGCAGATGAACCGCACCGAGGCCATCCCGAACCCCCACCGGTCGAGGGCGTCCTTGGCGGCGGCGATGAGCCGCGGGTCGTCGGCCAGCCCGAGGTAGTTGTTGGCGCACAGGTTGACGACCCGGGCGCCCGATTCGAGGCCGATGTGGCCCGACTGCGGCGTGGTGAGGGCGAGCTCCTCCTTGTACAGCCCCTCAGCCCTCAGCGCGGACAGGTCGTCGGCGATCTCGCGACGCACGCGGTCGTAGGCGGTGGTCATCTCGGTGCTCCTCATCCGGCGCGCGCGGCGCGTCACTCGTCCCAGTCGTCCCAGACCATGACCACCTTGCCGCTGTGACCGGAGCCGGTCGCGGCGAACGCGGCCCGGAAGTCGGTGTAGTCGAACCGGTGGGTGATCACCCCGGACACGTCGAGCCCCGACTGGAGCAGGACGCTCATGGCGTACCACGTCTCGAAGATCTCCCGCCCGTAGACACCCTTGATCGTCAGCATGTTGAACACGACCTTGCTGAAGTCGAGGGCGATGTCGCGGCTGGGGATGCCGAGCATGGCGATCCGCCCGCCGTGGGTCATGTTGTCGACCATGTCGCGCAGCGCCTCGCCGCTGCCGGACATCTCCAGGCCCACGTCGAAGCCCTCCCGCATGCCGAGCGAACGCTGCACGTCGCGCACCGGCACCTCGGCCG
>JAJYQH010000020.1 GCA_021794705.1 Actinomycetes bacterium
AGGACCTCACCCTCGACATCGAGGGTCGGCACGTGCTCGTCGTCGAGGACATCATCGACACCGGTCTCACGCTCAGCTACCTCGTGAGCAACCTGCGCAGCCGCCAGCCGGCGTCCCTCGAGATCCTCACCATGTTCCGCAAGCCCGACGCCGCCACCGTCGACATCGACGTCAACTACGTCGGCTTCGACATCCCCAACGAGTTCGTCGTCGGCTACGGCCTCGACTTCGCGGGGCGCTACCGCAACCTCCGTGACGTGGCCACCCTGGCCCCGCACGTCTACAGCTGAGGGGCACCCCATGGACATCGCCGACGCCCGACGCCTGCGTGCCGCGACGGACGCCGCCGGGATCGCCTGGCGCCCCCGGTCGGGCGACCGGTTCGTCATCCCCGACCGTGATCTCGACGAGTCGGTGTTCGTCGTGTCGGAGATGACGATCAACGTCGAGCGGGCCATCGGCGGCGACATCATCAAGTTCAACGGCACGACCGAGTGGGCCCTCGACAGCATCGCAGCCTCCGAGGTCCTCTGGCTGCCCCGCGAGGACCAGCTGCGCGAGCTGCTCGGCGTCCGGTTCACCCGGCTCGAGGCCCTCGGCGAACCGGCCGGCGGCTTCGCCGTCACCCTCGACGACGGGCGCCGCTTCGTGCACGTGGACGCCGAGCGGGCCTACCTGCTCGCGGTGCTCGCGGTCCTCGATGCCGGGTGAGGCTTCGCCCTCAGCGGAGCCAGGAGTGGCGAAAGTGCGCTCGGGTAAACTCGGGGTGCCTTGCACCGCCGGGAAGCGGTGCTGTCACGTGATGATCGGAAGCGAATGAAGAATTCCCAACGCGGCCTGCGCGGACCCCTCGTGTGGATCCTCGTCTCGATGGCCGTGATCTTCGGCGTCATGAGCCTGGTGAACCGCGCCTCGGGCTACAGCGACGTGCCGACCTCGCAGGTGCTGTCCATCCTCGACGGCAACCAGAAGCTCAGCGAGGTGATCCTCGTCGACGGCGACCAGACGATCAAGGTCACCACCGCCGACGGCAAGAAGTACCAGGCCGACTGGGTGGGCAGCCAGAGCCAGCAGATCATCGACACCCTCAACAAGCGGATCGCCGACAAGACCCTCGACCAGTGGGTCGGGCAGAACCCCAAGCCGGGCCTGTTGTCGACGCTGCTCTATTCGATCCTGCCGTTCGTCGGCATGGCGATCCTGTTCGTGTTCCTCATCAACATGGTGCAGGGCCGGGCCGGGGGCGGCGTCATGGGCTTCGGCAAGTCGAAGGCCAAGGTCGCCACCAAGGACACGCCGAAGACCCTGTTCAGCGACGTCGCCGGCTGCGAGGAGGCCATCGAGGAGCTCCAGGAGATCCGGGAGTTCCTCGCCGAGCCGGCCAAGTTCCAGCGCGTCGGCGCCAAGATCCCCAAGGGCGTCCTGCTCTACGGCCCTCCCGGCACCGGCAAGACCCTGCTGGCCCGCGCGGTGGCCGGAGAGGCCGGCGTCCCGTTCTTCTCGATCTCGGGCTCCGACTTCGTCGAGATGTTCGTCGGCGTCGGCGCGTCCCGCGTCCGAGACCTGTTCGACCAGGCCAAGGAGGCCGCCCCCGCCATCGTCTTCATCGACGAGATCGACGCCGTCGGACGCCACCGCGGCGCGGGTCTCGGCGGCGGCCACGACGAGCGCGAGCAGACGCTCAACCAGCTGCTCGTCGAGATGGACGGCTTCGACGTGCACGGCGGGGTCATCCTCATCGCCGCGACCAACCGTCCCGACGTGCTCGACCCGGCCCTGCTGCGTCCCGGACGGTTCGACCGGCAGATCTCGGTCGAGGCCCCCGACCTCAAGGGCCGCGCGCAGATCCTCGCGGTGCACGCCAAGGGCAAGCCGATGGCCGCCGACGTCGACCTCCAGTCGATCGCCCGCCGCACGCCCGGCTTCACCGGAGCCGACCTCGCCAACGTGCTCAACGAGGCGGCCCTGCTCACCGCCCGACTCAACCTGCCGGTCATCGGCAACGCCCAGCTCGACGAGGCCATCGACCGGGTCATCGCGGGCCCGCAGAAGCACAGCCGGCTGATGAATGACCACGAGAAGCTCGTCACCGCGTATCACGAGGGCGGCCACGCCCTCGTCGCCGCGGCGATGCCCGGCACCGACCCGGTGCAGAAGGTGACGATCCTCCCGCGCGGTCGCGCGCTCGGCTACACGATGGTCATGCCGGACGACGACAAGTACAGCTCCACCCGCGGCGAGTTGCTCGACCAGATGGCCTACATGATGGGCGGACGGGCCGCCGAGGAGCTCGTCTTCCACGACCCGACCACCGGCGCCGCCAACGACATCGAGAAGGCGAGCAAGCTGGCCCGCAACATGGTCATGCAGTACGGCATGACCGAGCGGATCGGCGCCGTACAGCTCGGCAGCGGCGAGTCCGAGCCGTTCGTGGGCATGGGAACCGGGTCGAGCCGCGACTTCTCCGACATCACCGCCCACGTCGTCGACGAGGAGGTCAGCAAGCTCATCAACGCCGCCCACCAGGAGGCGTTCGACGTGCTCAACGAGAACCGCGACGTGCTCGACGAGCTGGTCCGCCAGCTGCTCGAGCACGAG
>JAJYQH010000195.1 GCA_021794705.1 Actinomycetes bacterium
CCCCCGTTGGCGCTGCGCTTCCTCTCACTCAGCGTCCACACCGGGGGTTGCCCCGAAACGTGCACCACCTGCCACACCCCGCTCCAAGCGGCAGGGGTGTGGCAGGTGGAGTCGATCTCGCAGAACCGACGGGTCGTCCCGCCGGGGGCTCACGCGTCGAGCTTGAGCACGACCTTCCCCGACCTCGCGGGGTCGGCCGCGACCTCGAGCGCCTCGAGGGCGTCGTCGAGCGGGAAGGTGTGGGTGATCACCGAGCCGAGCGACGGGGTCGTGGCGAGCATGACCAGCGCGTCGTCGATCTCGTCGTCGAATCGGAACGCGCCCTTGATCGTGTGCTCGGCCTTGTTGATGGCCGCCATGGCGACGGTGATCGTCGGGCCCGGCAGCATGCCGACCTGGACGATCGTCCCGAGCCTCTTCGTGCCCGCGATCGCCGAGGACAGCCCGGCCGGGGCACCGGACGCCTCGAAGGCCAGGTCGAACGACATCGGCTCGATCGTGTCGACGCCGATCTTCACGACCCCGTCGGCACCCATCGCCCGGGCGATCCGCAGCGGATTGTCGAGCAGGTCGGTCGCGACCACCTCGGCGGCGCCGCGGGCCTTGAGCGCCCCCACGGTGAGCGCGCCGATGGGACCCGAGCCGGTGACCAGGCAGCGCTTGCCCGCGACGTCGCCGGCGAGGTTGATGCCGTGCAGGGCCACGCCGAGCGGCTCGGCGAGCACCGCGAGCGACAGGTCGAGCCCCTCCGGGAGCGCCCGGAGCTGGTCGAGCCGCACGTTGAGGCGCCGGGCGAACCCGCCGTTGGTCTGCGGGTCGGACGCCGCCGAGCCCAGGTAGGTGGCGTTGCGGCACACGTGCGGGTTGCCCGACAGGCACTCCGGGCACGCGTGGCACGCGTAGGCGGGATGGATGGCCACCGGCGTCCCCGGGGCCCACTGGCCGGAGGGGTCGTCGGCGACCCGGCCCACGACCTCGTGACCGAGCACGAGCGGGTAGCGGATGACGAAATCGCCGACCCGGCCCTCCTTGTAGTAATGCAGGTCACTGCCGCAGATGCCGCCGTGGGTCATCTCCAGTTGCACCTGCCCCTCGGCGGGCGATTGGATCTCGATCTCGTCCACGCCGGCCCCGCCGCCGACGTGGGCGACGAGGGCGTGGATCTTCTGGGTTGTCGGGGCTGTCATGCCCGTCATCCTTTCACTGGGGTTCGACGCCGGGCCGCCGGCCCGGACGCAGTGAGCGCCCCGTCCCGGGTCGGGACGGGGCGCTCACCTGGTTGTCAACTGCTCAACGGAGCGGGAGCCGGATCACACCGACTCGAGCGCGCCCTCGAGATCCTCTTCCTTCTCGACGTAGTTGAACATCTCGGGAAGGATGAACTTCGCGGACAGGAAGCCGATGAGCGACAGGATGCCGACGGCCAGGGTGGCACCGGCCTTGCCCCAGTGGGCGCTCATGACCGGGAACACGAACGCGCCGAAGAACGACGCACCCTTGACGAACATGTAGCCGAAGCCCGACGCCGTCGCCTTGAACCGGGCGGGGGCCGCCATCGACGTGACGGTCATGCCGTTCGAGGCGTCCCAGTAGTGGCCCCACATGAGGATGCAGGCGCCGACGACCAGCAGGAACTGCCACAGACCGTGGCCGAGGCCGGCCTTGGTGAGCACGTCGATGCGCCACAGCGACAGCGCGCCGATCATCAGGCCGAGGAAGGCCAGCCCGAAGCCCCACATGGAGACGCCCTTGTGGCCGATCCGCTTGAGCATCTGCGGGGCCACCCAGCCGGACAGCGTGGCCAGGAGGAAGATCCCCGCGGTGACGAAGTTCGTGCCGATGATGCTGGCGTTGGCGGCGACGCCGACACCGGCGACGACGAGGATGTAGGGCAGGTAGAAGCCCCATGCCGTGAACTCGGCGCCCTGGGCGGCGTTGGAGATCCAGCCGAAGATCGTGGCGCGCTTCTTGATCGGGTCGCGCCAGATGACGCTGAGGAAGTCGCCGACCTTGACCTTCTCGATGTGCACGTCCTCGTTGGGAAGCATCGCGAGGTCGTCGTCGAACAACTCCTTCGACACCTGCTTGGCCTCGATGAACTTGCCGCGCTGGAGCAGCGAGAGCGGGGTCTCCGGCAGCTTGAGCCGGCTGATCAGCAGGATCAGGGCCGGGATGGCGCCGAGGGCCAGCGCGACCCGCCAGAGGATGCCGTGGCTCATGCCGGTGGCGTACATGATCGTGACGACGATGATCGAGAACACCTCACCGGCGCCGAACATGAACTGCCAGCGGCTGCCCATCTCCTCGCGGCGACCCTTCGGCATCGACTCCATGATGTAGGCGTAGCCGTTCGAGATGTCGGAGCCGAGCGGGATGCCGATGAGGAACCGGATGATGATGAGGTCGGTGATGTTCTGGGAGAAGCCCTGCGCGATGGCCAGGACGATGAACAGCACCATCGTGGTGATGAACACCTTCTTGCGGCCCCACCGGTCGGCGACCCAGCCGCCGATCAGCGCGCCGATGAGCGCCCCGCCCTGCACCGCGGCGGCCACCAGGCCCAGCGCGCCGCTGCTCGGGTGGTACTCGGCC
>JAJYQH010000046.1 GCA_021794705.1 Actinomycetes bacterium
GCTCACCGGGGCGGCGCTCGGCCCGGTCTTCAGTAGTTGCAGCCCGACCTACGCCTGGGTGCTCGCCACCGTGCTGCCCACCCGGCTGGGAACCGGACTGCTCCTGCTCGGCATCTACAGCCTCGGACTGGCGGCGTCCCTGCTCGCCATCGCGCTCTTCGGACGCCGGCTGCTCTCCCACATGCGGTGGGCCAGCGACCCTCGGGGCCGGTTCCAGCGGGGGATCGCCGTGCTGTTCCTGCTCGTCGGCCTCGCGCTGGTCACCGGGTCCGACCAGCGGGTGCAGCTGTGGGTCGACGCCAACCTGCCCTCCGGCGTCACCCAGCTGGAGCAGCGGCTGGTCCCCGGCGGGGCCGGACCCGGCGGCACCATCGACCAGGCCGGGCCCAACGGGGCGATGTACAACGTCCACCCCTACCCGGCGCCGGACTTCACGCGGATCCAGACCTGGATCAACAGCCCGCCGCTGACGATGGCCGACCTGCGCGGGAAGGTCGTCCTCGTCGACTTCTGGACCTACTCGTGCATCAACTGCCTGCGCACCCAGCCCTACCTCAACGCCTGGTACAGCCACTACCGCGCCCAGGGCTTCGTGGTCGTCGGCGTGCACGCGCCCGAGTTCTCCTTCGAACGGGTCGCGGCCAACGTCCGCACCGCGGTGCGGGCCGACCACATCGCCTACCCGGTGGCGCTCGACAACTCCTTCGCCACCTGGGCGGCGTTCCGCAACCAGTACTGGCCGGGCGACTACCTCATCGACCGCACCGGCCGGGTGCGCTACGTGCACTTCGGCGAGGGCGACTACGACACCACCGAGGCGACCATCCGCGCCCTGCTCGGCAGTTCCGGGCCGGCGGCCACGGTCGTCGGCGCGGGCGCCGGCCCGCAGGCCCTGCGGATGACCCCCGAGACCTACCTCGGCACCGACCGCGCCGACAGCTATGTGGGGACGCCGCCCCTCGCCGACGGCACGGCGGCCTTCACAGCGTCCCCCACCCTCGACACCGACCAGTGGACGATCGCGGGCACGTGGACGGCGTCGGCCGAGAACCTCGTGGCCGGCCCGGGGGCCCTGCTGCTGCTCAACTTCTCCGGCGACGACGTCTACCTGGTGGTCACCGGCCCGGTCGGGGCCAGGATCGACGTCCGGGTGAACGGCGCGATCGCCGACCGCGGCCCCGACGTGCGACCCGACGGCACGGTGGTGCTCGACGGCCCGCGGCTCTACCACCTCGTGCACAGCGACCGTCCGCTCTACGGTTCCGCGCTGCGCCTGCGCCTCGACCCGGGCATCGGCATCAACGCGTTCACCTTCGGCTGACCCTCCCGGACGCCGCCGGCGTCCGGGCACCCCTGGGGATGGGCTTGACCGCATGTCTTGGCACCGGAGGTTGTTACCGTTAACATCTTCCGCAAGACCCCACTGTCACCTCTCCCCGCGCGGTGGCGACGTCCAACGAAGGAGCAGCTCCCATGACTGGTGGAAGCATCGTCCCCGATCTGTCATCACTGAGCGTCTGGTTCCTGGTCGGCAGCCAGGGCCTGTACGGCGACGAGGTGCTCAAGCAGGTCGCCACGCAATCGCAGGAGGTGGCCCGCCTGCTCGATGAGTCCGGTGACATCCCCGTCCGGGTGGTGTGGAAGCCGGTGCTCACCGACTCCGAGGCGATCGTGCAGGCGATGCTCGCGGCCAACGCCGACCCCAACGTCATCGGCGTCATCACCTGGATGCACACCTTCTCCCCGGCCAAGATGTGGATCCGTGGGCTCGGAGCCCTGCACAAGCCGCTGCTGCACCTGCACACCCAGGCCAACCGCGAGCTGCCCTACGGCGAACTCGACATGGACTTCATGAACCTCAACCAGTCGGCGCACGGCGACCGGGAGTACGGGTACATCCTGTCGCGGCTCGGCGTCCGCCGGAAGTCGGTGATCGGCCACGCCTCCGACCCCCGGGTGAGGGGCGAGATCGCGACGTGGACGCGGGCCGCCGCCGGCTGGCACGAGCTGCAGGGCATGAAGGTCGTCCGCTTCGGCGACAACATGCGCTACGTCGCGGTCACCGAGGGCGACAAGACCGAGGCCGAGACGATCTTCGGCGTGAGCGTCAACACGTGGGGGATCAACGATCTCGTCGCCCGGGTGGACGCCGTCACCGACGAGCGGATCGACGCGCTCGTCGCCGAGTACGACGAGAGCTACGACGTCGTCCCCGAGCTCCGGGCCGATGGTGAGCGGCGCGAGTCGCTGCGCTACGCCGCCCGCGAGGAACTGGGCCTGCGCGACTTCCTCGAGGAGCAGGGCGCCGTCGCGTTCACCGACACCTTCGAGGACCTCGGCGGCCTTCGTCAGCTCCCCGGCATCGCCGTGCAGCGGCTGATGGCCGACGGCTACGGGTTCGGCGCGGAGGGCGACTGGAAGACCGCGATCCTCGTGCGGCTGGCCTCGGTGATGGCGTCCGGCCTCCCCGGCGGCGCGACGCTCATGGAGGACTACACCTACCATCTCGTCCCCGGCGAGGAACTCATCCTCGGCGCGCACATGCTCGAGGTGGCTCCCACGATCAGCTCGGCGAAGCCGACCCTGGAAA
>JAJYQH010000029.1 GCA_021794705.1 Actinomycetes bacterium
CGCATCGGGGTGGGCTGCGGAGCGCCCTTGCGGGCTGCGGCCTGCGGGGCGCGCTCGGGCGCCACGAGGTCGGCCGGATCGCCGGCGAGGGCTGCGAGGCGGGGGTCGTCCGCACGGGTCGGGGTCGGCTGGACCCCGATCTTCGCGGCCCGGGCGATGGCCTGGAAGTCGCGGCGCTGCTCGGGCAGGACGAGGGTGACGACGTCACCCGCGTGGCCGGCGCGGGCGGTGCGACCGGAGCGGTGCAGGTAGGCCTTGTGCTCGGCCGGCGGGTCGACGTGCACGACGAGATCGACCTCGTCGACGTGGATTCCGCGGGCGGCGATGTCGGTGGCGACCATCACTCGCACGTCGCCGTCGGAGAACGCCTTGAGCCCGCGCTCGCGCTGGCCCTGGGTGAGGTTGCCGTGCAGTTCCACCGCGGGCACGCCGGCCGCCGTGAGCTCGCGGGCGAGCTTGCGGGCCTGGTGCTTCGTACGGGTGAAGAGCAGCCGACGGGCGGAGCCACCGGCGAGGACGCGGACGACGTCGCGCTTGTCGGTGACGTCCTGCACGAGCAGCACGTGGTGGGTCATGGCCGCGACCGGCGACTGCTCCGAGTCGACCGAGTGGGTGACCGGGTGGTCGAGGAAGCGGCGCACGAGCTTGTCGACGCCGGCGTCCAGGGTGGCCGAGAACAGCAGGCGCTGTCCGGACGCCGGCGTGGCCGCCAGGATCCGGGTGACGCCGGGCAGGAAGCCGAGGTCGGCCATGTGGTCGGCCTCGTCGAGCACGGTGACGATGACGTCGTCGAGGCGCACGTGACCCTGCTGCATGAGGTCCTCGAGCCGGCCGGGGGTGGCGACGACGATGTCGACGCCACGGCGCAGGGCCTGCACCTGACGGGTCTGGCGGACGCCGCCGTAGACGGTGGTCACGGTGAGGCCCACGGCGGTGGCCAGGGGTTCGATGGTGGCGAGGATCTGGCCGGCCAGTTCGCGGGTCGGGGCGAGGACGAGTCCCCGCGGACGCCCCGGCTGGCTGCGTCCGGCGAGCTCACGGGACGCCGGCACCAGCCGGGCCAGGCGGGCGAGCATCGGCAGCGAGAACGCGAGCGTCTTGCCGGAACCGGTGCGGCCGCGCCCGAGGACGTCGCGTCCGGCGAGGGAGTCGGGCAGCGTGGCCGCCTGGATCGGATAGGGAGAGGTGATCCCCTGCGCGGTGAGGCTGGAGACCAGCGCGGCGGGGACGCCCAGCGAGCCGAAGGACGCCGGGGCGGAGGAAGTCTGAGACAAGGAGGACTGCTTTCGGAAAGAGAGGGCCACCACGGTCCAGGGCCCACCATCGAACGCGGCGGAGAAACAGCCAGCGCGAGGCGGAATGTGGTGCGATGCGTGGTCGTGAAGGTCACGGCCTGTCCCCAGTATCGCACGAACTGCCACTGGCCCCCACCACGGCGGCCCTGTAGGCTGGTTGCCAGACCGGTCGTCCCCCCGGGGGCGGCAGGTGTCAGTCGCGGCTCAGGCCGCGGCGTTCGCAGTGATGGTGCACGATCGCAGACCGTTCCCCGTCGGCGGATTCCACCCGCTCCCGTACCGAACGAAGCACACCATCGCCACTTGCACCAGAACTCCCCGAAGCGACCGGGGTCCCCTCGCGCCAGCAGTCATGCGGCCGAGCGGCGTCCGGGTCGCGCGCCGGGTCGAGTCTCGTGCCCTCCCCGCGTCCGGTGCCGGACGCCCCACCAGCCCCACGCCCGAGGTCTCGGCGTGGAAACCAGGACCGCACACCGTGGTCCGAGAACACGAAGGAAAGCGACATGGCCACAGGCACTGTCAAATGGTTCAACTCCGACAAGGGATTCGGCTTCATCGCCCCCGATGACGGCTCCGCCGATGTCTTCGCGCACTTCAGCGCGATTCAGGGCACCGGACGCCGCGACCTCACCGAGGGTCAGCACGTCCAGTTCGACGTGGAGCGCGGTCCCAAGGGCCTGCAGGCGACGAACATCCGCGGTCTCTGACCTCCGCTCGGGCTGACGCTTCGTCGGCCCGACCCGAGGATGGGGGCGGCTCCCGAGCTCAGTGCTCGGAGCCGCCCCCATCTGCGTTCCCGGAGGAGCCCACGTTCCCGGAGGGGTCGTCCGCGGACGCCGTGGCTCAGGCGCGACCCATCACCGCGGCCGTCGGGCAGCTGAAGCTGCGGGACGCCGCCAGCCCCACCTCGTGCATGTAGCGCACGACGATGCCGAGGGCGGCCGGCAGGGACTTCTCGGAGTAGTCGACCCCGTGCTCACGGCAGTAGCCGAGCACCAGCTCGCGCGCCCGGCGCAGGTGCGGACGCGGCACGCTCGGGAACAGGTGGTGTTCGATCTGGTAGTTGAGGCCGCCCATGAGTACGGTCATCCACCAACCGCCGGCGACGTTGCGCGACGTGAGCACCTGCTTGTCGAGAAAGCTGAGCCGCTCCCCCGCCGGCACCATCCGGCGTCCGATGTGGTTGGGCGCGAAGGTGATGCCGAGGTAGGCGCCGAAGATCGCGGTCTGCACGCCGAGGAACGCGAACGCCATGCCCACCGGC
>JAJYQH010000168.1 GCA_021794705.1 Actinomycetes bacterium
GGCGGTGGCCCCCAGCCCGGCGGCCATGACGACGAACCCCAACTGGGCCGAGGTCGAGGCGGCGAGCAGCAGCTTGAGGTCGCTCTGGCCGACGGCGACCGCCCCGAGCGCGACGGCGGTGAGGGCGCCGGCCCATGCCGTGGCAGGTCCGGCCCAGCTCGTCGCCAGGAGCAGGGGCGAGACCCGCAGCAGCAGGTAGCCGCCCATCGCGACCATCGCGGCCGAATGGAGCAGCGCGCTCACCGGGCTGGGGCCGTCCATCGCCCGGGCGATCCAGAACGCGAACACGAGCTGGGCAGCCTTGCCGAGCGCCGCGACGAGCACACCGGCCGCGATCGCGTCCCGCCAGCCGGGGGTCGCGGACGCCGCAGCGCCCAGCCGCAGGCTTCCGGCGCCGACGAGGGCGGCCGCGGCGGCGAGGTAGAGCCCCAGGTCGGCGCTGCGGGTCACGAGGAAGGCCGTGAGACCGGAGGTCACCCGGTGAGCCTCCCGCCAGCGGAACCCGATGAGCGCGTACGACGTGGCGCCCATGATCTCCCAGCCCAGCAGCAGCGCCGGGAAGCTCGTGGCCGTCACCGTGACGAGCACCGCCGCCGCGAACAGCAGCATGAACCCGTGGAACCGGGCCGGCGCCTCGCGGACGTCGACGGCCGCGGCCAGCAGGACGAGCACGGTGACCAGAGCGACGGCCGGCGCGACCACGCCCGCGAGCCCGTCGACCCGGAGGCCCAGTCGCGCGCCCGCGACGAACGGGACCCCGACGGACGGCCGGGTGGCCGCGACGACGACCGCCAGCACGGCGGCGGCCGCCGCCGTCCCGATGCCGACGGCGGGTGCCCACCGCGCCTCCCGGACTGGGGCGAGCATCAGCAGCACCGCCCCGACCAGGGCGGGAAGAGCGACAAGGAGCCACAGGGAGATCTGTCCGAGCATGCGATCACCCGGCCAGATCGGTGGCGGAGTCGGTCATGTCGCTGTTCTTCGCGCGGTGCCACAGGGTCGCGACGCCGAACCCGGTGGCCATCTCCACGGTCATCGCACCGAGGACGACGAGGATGAGCACCTGGCCGGTGGGGTCGGGGGCCAGGAACCACCACATGGCCCCGGCGGCGAGGACGACGGCGTTGACCATCACCTCGAGGCCCATCATCACCATGACGACCACCTGCTGCGAGATGGCGCCGTAGAGGCCGACGGCGAACAGCGCGGCGGCGCCGAGCAGCACGAGCGGCAGGGTCATCGCTCACCCACCCCACCCGGCGCCGGATCGCGCGGGGGGCGACGATCGAGGTCGTCGCCCATCCGGTCGTACCGCCCCCGGTGGGACGCGAGCACCACCCCGCCCACGATGGTGGCCACCATCACCGGGCTGAACACGATCATCACGAGCATGTGGTCACCCATGAGCGCCCGACCCAGCGCCGCGGTGAGGTGCGCCGGCGGCGTCCCCCGACGGGTCGGCCACGGGACGAGCAGCGCGCCCCCGCCGAGGACGACGAACGTGGCGGCCGCCACCGCGATCGCCGCCTTGTTGGAGTGCACCATCGACATCGGCATCAGGGCCGGGTTCATGCCCATGAACATGACCATGTAGACGGCCATGATCGCCATCTCCATGAGCATCATGAGCACCGTGATGACGCCGGCGTAGTTCTGGCTCAGCAGCAGCACCATGAACCCGACCGCGACGAAGGACACGGCCAGGGCGTAGGTGGCCCGGGCCATCGAGTCGACGACGAACACCATGACGGCGGAGGCGATGGCCAGGCCGCCCAGCACCCAGAAGACGATGTCGACGAGAATGCTCACGTCATCTCACCTCACCCACACCGCGACGAGGGCGACGACGAGGTCCTGCAGCAGGGCGGCGGGCAGCAGCACCAGCCAGCCGACCTCGAGGAGCAGATCGGGACGCAGCACCGGCATCCGGCGGCCCGCCCACACCAGGGCGGCGACGAGCACGGCCGTCTTGGCCAGCGTCCATGCCCAGGCCGGGAGCAGCGGGCCCACCCCGCCGCCGAGGAACATCGGCACCGCGAACGCGGCGCCGGCCACCAGCAGCGCGAGCCGCCCGGCGTCCAGGAGCAACCGGTCGACCCCTGACAGCTCCGCCCGCACCCCGCCGGCGATGTCCGAGGCGAGCGGCGCGCCGAACCCGCCCCACAGCGAGAAACCGAGTACGCCGATGCAGTAGACGACGAAGGCCACCGGCATCCAGACGATGTTCCACACGTGCCCCTGCGCCCCGGCGATCGCGCCGACGTTGAGGCTGTGCGCGGCGATCGGCGGGGCCGTGAGGGCGAACATCAGCGGAAGTTCGTAGCCGAGGGCGAGAGCGAGGAACCGGTACCCGCCGACCAGCGGGTGCACCGAATTGGCGCCCCACCCGGCGAGCCAGACGAACGCCCAGACGGCGACGTCCATCGCGTTGAACCACACGACTCCCACGTCGAGGTCGGAGAGGGTCCACCGGCCGAGCGGGGTGACGGCGACCATGAGCAGCGCGGCGACCAGCAGGCCGGCCCCGCCGACGCGCCACAGCAGCCGATCGGCCGAGAGGGTGACGATCCTTCGTTGGCGGAGCAGCCGGGCGACCCCGTCGAGGGGACGGGTGAGCGATCCGCCGGGTCCCATCCCCCGGCTCCCGGCGGTGAGGGCCCCGTCGAACGCGGCGGCTCCCCACACGAAGACTCCCAGCAGGGCCGCGGCGAGCGGCGTCCACCAGGCCGACACGGCGACGACGTCAGCCATGGACGGTCACCACCTCTCCAGCCGGGGTGCCGAGGCTGGCGACGAGCAGCCGGGCGGCTCCCAGATCGAGCCCCAGGAGTGCCTGCCCGAGCGAGTCGAGGGTGAGCGCGGGTCCCGCCGCCCCGGGGGTGACGGCCGCCTGGTCCTCGGCGCGGTCGACGAGGGTGAGCAGCCGGTCGTAGCAGTCGCCGGCGGCGGCCGGCGGCAGCCCGATCCGCCGGACGCGGTCGGCGTCCAGGACGGCGGTGCGGCGGAGCGTCCAGCGGAGCAGCCGGGACCCGACGATCCGGCGGCGGAGGGTGCCGAGGAACCGCAGCGCGTCGGCGTCCCGGCCGTCGACGAGGGCGTCGCGCGCGGCGGTGGAGGCGTTCGCGAGGTCCCCGCGCCCCGCGAGGGACAGCAGCGCCGCGAGGTCGTCGCAGGCTCGGGCGGCGAGGCGGGTGTCGTCCGCGGCAGGCGATCCGCCTCCGCTGCCCACCCATCGGGCGCTCGCCTCGGCGATCACGTCGCCGTGCAGCGTCGCGTCGACGACGAGGCCGGCCGGCCAGTGCGGCAGCACCGGACCGAGGCGCACCGGCAGCGCATCCATCTCGAGGCCGTCGCGGTCGTCCTCGGAGCCCGAGGCGAGCGCGATGCCATCGGGGGACATGGTCATGTCCATGTCCATGTCGCCGTCGCCCATGTCCCCGTGGCCCATGTCACCGTCACGCATGCCCTTGTCATCCTCGGCAGCCCCGACGTCGGGCGGCGTCCGGCCGGCCGCGTCGGCGGTCTGGAGCGATTCATCGAGGAGCAGGGCGGCCGCCTCGTCGAGCGCGGCCGGCACGGCGGCGACGATCTCCGCGGCGACCCGGGCGCGGGGGCCGGGGAGTTCGTCCCAGAGCCGGCCGGCGACCTCGCCCATCTCGCCGAGCACCCGTCCCACGTGGAGGAGAACGTCGGCGTCCGCGGGGCTCTCCGCGAGCCGCCACCCCCGGGCGACGACCTGGCGCTCGGCGGCAACCCGGACCGCGAACGCGTCCGGCGAGGCCACGACGAGCACCCGGGCGGCCCTGGTCGCGCGCCGCGCGAGGAATGACGTCAGGCCCATCGCAACGCCCCCTCCCGCCACGCCCAGACAACGGCCACGAACAGGGCGCCGAGGAAGAGGAACATCTCGACGACCGAGCCGAGCCCGAGCTGCGCCACCACCACGGCCCACGGGTACATGAAGAGCATCTCGACATCGAAGCCCAGGAAGACGAGGGTGCCGAGGTACCAGCGGACGTGGTAGCGCGACAGCGCATGGGCCTGCGGCACCCAGCCCGACTGGAACGGCAGCACCCGGAGTGCGGTGCGCCAGCTCACCACCGCAAGGTGCACGCCGTAGCCGGCGAGCACCACGACGAGCGCGACGACGAACGAGGCGAGGACGCCGCTCACCGCGCGCTCCAGGGCGCAGCGGAAGGTGGTCCGATCACCGTCCCGTCGTTCATCGTCTCCTGCTCCTCGTGCGACCGTCCCCCCATGCCTATACCTCGCCGGGGTATTTGGTAAACCGCCGGGCGCGCCCTGTCGGCCACTACCGGAGCGGCAGTGTGACCTCGAAGGTCGCCCCGCGCCCGGCCCCGGCGCTGAACGCCGTCAACGTCCCGCCGTGTGCGGTGACGATCCCCCGGGCGATGGTGAGCCCGATGCCGCTGCCCTGGGTGTCCCCGGAGCGGGCGGCATCCCCACGGTAGAAGCGCTCGAAGATGTGCGGGAGCTGGTCCGGGGCGATCCCCTCGCCCGTGTCTGTGACGACGAGACGCAGCGTGTCGGCGTCCTGGTGGGCCGCGAGGGTCACCGAGCCGCCGCGGGGAGTGTGGCGCAGCGCGTTGGTGAGCAGGTTCCCCAGCACCTGCTCGAGCCGCTCCCGGTCGGCGACCAGGCCGGGCGACCGGCGTCCCGGCATGCGCCCCGGCTCCACCGCCAGGGTCACCCCCCTCTCCGCGAACCGGGGCGCGCCGGACGCGGCGACGGCCCGGAGCAGGTCGGGCACGTCCACGAGGTCGGGATGCAGGTCGAGCCGGTGCTCCTCCGCCCGGGAGACGAGCGCGACGTCGTCCGCGAGGCGGGAGAGCCGGGCGATGTTCGCGTGCAGCACCCTCGACGTGTCGGCATCCCAGGCAGTGACGTGATCGTCGAGGGCGTCGAGGAAGGCGGTGGTCGTGGCCAGCGGGGTCCGGAGCTCGTGGGCGAGGTCCGCGAGCAGCCGCCGCCGGGTCACCTCAGTGGTCTGCAGCCGGTGGGCGGCGTCGTTGAGGGATGCGGCGAGCACGTCGAACTCCGGTCCACCGCCCAGAGGCTGGACGCGGACGTCGTAGTCGCCCTGGGACAGGCGGGAGGCGGCATCGGCCAAGGCAGTGAGCGGTGAGGTGAGCCGGCTGGTGAGGTACCACGTGACGGCCACCGCGGACGCTGCAGCGATGGCGAGGGCGGCCAGCAGGGTGAGGGTGGTCGCGCTCGCGTATGCCCGCTCGATGTGGGCCAGTTCGGACGCGTCCGCACCCTGACCCGATTGGAGGAGGTGCTCGTGGAACAGCGGCGGGCCGACGACGAGGGCGACGAGGGCCGCGGTGAGGATGCCCGCGACGAGGACGAGGCCCTGGGCGATCATCAGCCGGGCGGCGAGCGACCATGAGCCGGGGCGGCCCCCGCCCACCCTCACGGCCGCACCATCCGGTAGCCGACGCCGCGAACGGTGTCGATGTACCGCGGCGTCCCCGGGTCGTCGCCGAGCTTCGCCCGCAGGTGCGCCACGTGCACGTCGACGACGTGCTCGTCCCCGATCCACCCGGGATCCCACACCTCGTCGAGGATGCGCCGGCGGCTGAACGCCACCGTGGGCGAGGCCGCGAGCAGCGCGAGGATGTCGAACTCGGTGCGGGTCAGCTCGACCGGGCGCGAGTCGACACGCACCCGGCGTCCGTCGAGGTCGACGACCAGGTCGCCGAACGTGCGCTCCGAGTCGCCGGACCCGCCCTCCGCCGGCGCCGGACGCCGCGGTCGCCGGAGCACCGCCTGCACCCGAGCGACCAACTCGCGCGGGCTGAAGGGCTTGGTGATGTAGTCGTCGGCCCCCACGGACAGGCCGACGATCTTGTCGATCTCGTCGCTGCGCGCCGTCACCATGAGCACGTAGCAGTCGGTGAACGTGCGCAGCTGCCGGCACACCTCGACGCCGTCCAGCCCGGGCAGGCCGAGGTCGAGCAGGACGACGTCGGGATCGAGCCGCCTGGCCCGCTCGAGCGCGTCCCGGCCGGTGAGGGCGACCTCCGCCCGGTAGCCGGCGTGGGTCATGTAGGTGGCGACCATCCGCGCGAGGTCCGGCTCGTCCTCGACGACGAGCACGGTTCCGGCCGCGCCCGGCCTCCCCGTCGTCGCAGTGCTCATGACCCCATCTTTCCGGGTCAGGGTCGGCCCGCGCACGCGGAGGCCGGGTCCCCGGCGCGGCTTGACCAGCTCTTAACGGTTCGTGCTGGCCTTCGTGCATCCGCAGCCCGTAACGTCGTCGCCGTGATGGGCTGGGGCTACGCGGGGATGGGCTGGGGCATGGGCCTGGTCATGCTCCTCGCGGTCGTGGGATTCTGGCTGGTCGTGGTCCTCGTCGTGCGCGCCCTGTTCTCGGCGCGGCCGCCCCAGCGGCGTCCCCTCGACGCCCTCGCCACGTTGGAACACCGCTACGCGCGCGGCGAGATCGACCGCGACGAGTTCATCCGCATGCGCCGGGACCTGCTCGGCGATCAGTCAGCGAAGTGAGTACCGATATGCCGAGCACGTCAGCACGGGCCAAGGTCGAGGCCATGCGCAAGGAACAGGCCCGCCGGGCCCGCAAGCAGCGGATGATCTACGTCGGCTCGGGGGTCGTCGTCATCGCGCTGATCGTCGCCCTGGTCGTCTGGGCCGTCGTGCGCAAGGGTGCGACGACGGCGTCCGCGAGCGGGACCGGCCTGTTCACCTACTCGAACCTTTCCCGCAACCACGTGACCGGGCCCGTGAACTACCCGCAGACGCCACCCGTCGGCGGCGACCACTCGGCCGTCTGGCTGAACTGCGGCATCTACGACCAGCCGGTACCCAACGTGAACGCCGTCCACTCCCTCGAGCACGGCGCCATCTGGATCACCTACCAGCCCAGCCTGCCCGCCGACCAGGTCGCCATCCTCAAGAACGACGTGCGCAACCAGCCCTACGGCCTGCTCAGCCCCTACCCCGGCATCCCCACCCCGGTCGTGGCGACGGTGTGGGGCGTCCAGTTGCGCCTCGACAACGCGAGCGACCCCCGCCTGCAGAGCTTCATCACCAAGTACGCCGACGCCACCCAGGCTCCGGAGCCGCGGGGAGAGTGCACCGGCGGCACGGGGACGCCGCAGGGCTGACGGCGTCCGGGCTCGGATCGGACGGCGTCCGGGTTTTCCGGACGCCGACGGGCGCCGGCTCCGCCCGGGGTAGATTCGGGCACGGCGATGGATCCCGCCGAGCCGCGTCGTCGGCTGAACCGCCTCGGGCTGATGGTTCCTGGACACCGCACGGCGCGCCCCTGGCGCCGTCCGACGCACCGGGAGCAGATTGTGACCGTCCCATCCGCCGCCCCGCCACCGGCCACCGCCGGCCGCCGCCCCTTCCGAGGTTGAGCCATGCCCACCACTCCCCCACAGCCAGCCGTCGAGCGCATCGTCCCCTTCGCCGGCCACCCGCTCGTCGTCGGGGTCGTCCCCGGCGGGTCCGGGCTCGTCGTGCACACGGCTCTCGAGTGGGCCAAGGCGTTGGGCGTCGACCTCTACTTCGCCTACGTCGACCCCTCGCGGGTGAGCATCGCCGAGTATCCGGACGGCACGGTCGACCACGTGAGCGTCGACCCGGACACCCTGGATGAGGAGTGGCGCACCCAGGAGAGCCGGCTCACGAGCTGGCTCGAGCGGGAGTGCGCCGACCAGCCGGTGACGTGGCACGTGCGCTACCTGGCCGGACGCGCCGACCGCGCCCTCACCCACCTCGCCCGCACGGTGGACGCGTCGGCGTTCATCGTCGGCGCCCACGGCGTCCGCCGCTCCCGATGGCGTCCCGACGAGTTCCTCAACGAGTCGATCGCGGTGCGGCTGAGCCACCACCAGCACCGCCCGGTGCTCACCGTGCCCCTCGTCGTCGTCGACTGGAAGGACCGCACGCCGTGGCAGTGACCCCGACGAGGACCAGCAGCGTGCCGCCCGGGCTGTGGGTGTTCGTCGGAGGCTGTGCCGGGGCCCTCACCCGGGCGCTCATCTCCACGGCCGTGCCCGACTCCACCACGGGGGTGCCGACAACCACCCTGGCCATCAACCTCAGCGGGGCCCTGGTCCTCGGCTGGTTGCTGCGGACGCTCGCCCTCACCGGCGGCGACCGGGGGTGGCACCGGGCCCTGCGCCTGGGTGTCGGCACCGGCGTCCTCGGCGGATACACGACCTTCAGCACCTTCGCCATCCAGACCGTGGAACTGGCCCGCAACGACCACCTGCTCGCGTTCGTCGCCTACCTGGGGCTGAGCCTGGTCGGGGGTTTCGCGGCGGCCTGGGCCGGCACGGCGATCGCCAGGAGCACCACCAGGAGGCACCGGTGACCTGGATCGCGCTGGCCCTCGCCGGCGGGCTGGGCGCGTGGTTGCGGTACACCACCGACACCCGCATCCGCCGCCGCCACCACCGGGGCGCGGTGCCCATCGGCACCCTGGTCATCAACCTGGTCGGCTCGTTCCTCCTCGGTCTGCTCACCGGCGTCCTCGTGCACCACCCGTCGTCGCCCCTCAAGGCCGTGGCGGGAACCGGCCTGCTGGGCGGGTTCACGACGTTCAGCACCGCCACCGTCGAGCTGGTCAACCTCGCCGAAGCCGACGAGCCCCGCGCCGCCGCCCTGCTCGGGGTCGGCATGCTCGTCGGCGGACTTCTCGCCGGGGCGGTCGGCCTCCTCCTCGGGGAGCTCGCGTGATCCCGACGGCCATGCGGGCCGCGTACATCACCGCGACCGGGCCGGCCGAGAGCATCCGGGTCGGGGAACTTCCGGTTCCGCGACCGGGTCCCACCGACGTGCTCGTCCGCACGACGGTGACGGCCGTCAACCACGTCGACACCTTCGTCCGCTCCGGGTCGTACCGGACGCCGCTCAGCTTCCCGTTCGTCATCGGTCGCGACCTCGTCGGCGAGGTCGTCGAGGCCGGCCCGGGGGCTGCGGGCTTCGGGGTGGGTGACCTCGTGTGGTGCAACAGCCTCGGGCACGGCGGGCGTCAGGGGTCGTTCGCGGAGTACGCGGTGGTGAGCGCCGAGCGGCTCTACCATCTGCCCGGGGGCGTCGATCCCGATCTCGCGGTGAGTCTCCTGCACCCGGCCGCCACCGCCCACCTGGCCCTGTTCCGGGAGGCCGGCCTGTGCCCCGGCGAGACGGTGGTCGTCGGTGGGGGCGCGGGAGGTGTCGGAGGCGCTCTCGTGCAACTCGCCCACCTGAGCGGCGCCCGGGTGATCGCGACGGCGTCCGGGCGCGACGCGCAGTGGTGCCGGGACCTGGGTGCCGACGTGGTCATCGACTACGCCGATCCGGCGGCCTCCTCGAGGATCCGCGAGGCGGCCCCCGACGGCGTCGACGTCCACGTGGACACCTCGGGGCACCACGATTTGGAGACGACGCTGGGGTTGATGGCTCGGGGTGGCCGGGTCGTCGTGCTCGCCGGCCGCGACGCCGGCGCCCGGCTGCCGATCGGAGCGCTGTACACCGCCGACCGGAGCATCCGCGGGTTCGTCATCAGCAACGCGGCGGCGTCCGACCTCGCCACTGCCGCCCGAGCCCTCAACGTGCTGCTGGCGGCTGGCCGGCTGCGCAGCCGGATCGCGCTCACCCTCCCCCTGGCGGAGGCTGCCCGCGCCCACCTCCTCCTCGAGCACCCCGATCCCGCCCTGCCGCGGGGACGAGTGCTCGTGCGACCGTGATCCCGACGGCCATGCGGTCCCTGCCGTCCCCGACTTTCGCACGGCCTGCATGGTGAGCCCCTGAGGCAGGCGTCTTCATGCAGGCCGTGCGAAAGTCGGGGAACGGGGCGGCTGACGATCCTCCACTCCTGACGGCCCAGGGCCGGGCTGCTGGGTAAGCGTCCGGGAGCGCGAACCTAGACTCGGAGGGTCACCAGCCCGGGAGGACCGATGGACCCGTCGATGCCGCACATGTCGAGCGCGCGGTGGATGTGGATGCCCACAGAGCCGCCGACGCTCGCGCGGATGTTCGCCTGGCATCCCCAACCGGTGCCCGTGCTGCTCGTCCTCGCCGTGGTCGGGGCGGCGCTGTACCTGTGGGCTGCGGTGCGGCTGCGGATGACCGGGCACGCGTGGCCGGTGGGTTACACCATCTCGTTCCTCGCCGGCATCGCGACGCTCGTCCTGTTCACCGCCACCGGGCTCAACGGCTACGGGATGTCGCTGTTCAGCGTGCACATGGTGCAGCACATGGTGCTGACAATGGTGACGCCGATCCTGCTGCTCGTCGGACGCCCGGTCACCCTGGCCCTGCGCGCCCTGCCCAGTTCCTCCCAGGTGCGGCACGCGATCGTGTGGCTGCTGCGCAGCCGGCTGGCGAAGATCCTCACGTCGATCTGGTTCACCCTGCCGGTGTTCATCTTCACCCTCTACGGGCTGTACTTCATCGCGCCGCTGTTCGACGCGCTCATGAACAACTGGGCCGGCCACGAGTTCATGCTCGCCCACTTCGTCGTCACCGGGCTGCTCCTCTTCTGGCCGCTCCTCGGGCTCGATCCCAGCCCCCACCAGCAGTCCGCGCCGCTGCGGCTCCTCGAGTCGCTGCTGCCGATGCCGTTCCACGCCTTCTTCGGGATCACCGTGATGGGCGCCACCGTCCTGCTCGTCAAGACCTTCGCCAACCCGCCGGCGTCCTGGCACATCTCGCCGGTCGCCGACCAGCAGACGGGCGGGGGTCTCGCCTGGGCGTTCTCGGAGGTGCCGAGCCTGTTCCTCACCCTGCTGCTCGGCGTCATCTGGGCCCGGGAGAGCGGGCGCGAGGCCCGGCGGCTCGACCGCTCCGAGGCGCGCACCGACGACAGCCAGCTCAACGCCTACAACGCCTACCTGGCCAGCCTCAACGCGCACGACCAACAGGCCGGTCGCTGACATCGGGGCGCACGGAGCGGCGTCCGGGCCGTGCCAGAATCGACGGGTGACCCTCCCCACCCTGCACGACCGCACCCGCCGCGGCTTCGCCTCCGACAACTACTCGGGGGTGCATCCTGAGATCCTGGACGCCCTCGCGGCCGCCAACGGCGGGCACCAGTCGAGCTACGGCAACGACGCGTACACCGCCCGGCTGCAGGAGGTGATCCGCGGGCACTTCGGACAGCAGGCGGAGGCCTTCCCAGTGTTCAACGGCACCGGCGCCAACGTCACCGCGCTGCAGGCAGTGCTTCCGCGGTGGGGTGCGGTGGTGTGCGCGACCAACGCCCACATCCACACCGACGAGGGCGGCGCGCCGGAGAAGGCGGCGGGGCTGAAGCTCTACCCGGTGCCGACCAGCGACGGGAAACTCACGCCCGACCTGC
>JAJYQH010000176.1 GCA_021794705.1 Actinomycetes bacterium
CGAGGATGTCGAGGGGCTGCACCCGCTTCAGCGGGCGCTGCTCACCACGGCCATCGAGTCGGTGGCCCCCGGCGGTGTCGTCGCCTACGTCACCTGCTCACCGCATCGGCACGAGACCGCCGACGTCGTCACCGAGGTGCTCGCCGGGCGTGACGACGTGGAGATCCTCGACGCGCCCGCGCTGCTCCCTGAGGTCGCCGACGCCGCGGCGTCCACCGACCCGCGCTTCGTCCAGCTCTGGCCGCACCGGCACGGCACCGACGCGATGTTCCTCGCCCTGCTCCGCCGGCTCCCCGCCTGACGCCGTGCGGCATCACGTCGGCGTACGAGATGACTGAGGGCGTACGGAATATCGCGTGTTGGAGTCGTTTCGTACGCCCGGGGAGACGAATCGTACGCCCCGAGGGCTGAACCGGGGTCTCCGGGCGGGGCCGGCCGGGGAGTCGCCGCCTCTAGAGTGGGCGCATGACCATGCGCATCACCCCGTCGATCCTCAACGCCGACTTCGCCCGGCTGGGAGAGGAGATCGAGCGGGTGCCGAGCGCCGACGCCATCCACATCGACGTCATGGACAACCACTTCGTGCCCAACCTCACCATCGGGCTCCCGGTGGTCGAGTCGTTGCGACGGGCCACCGACCGGATGCTCGACGTGCACCTCATGATCGCGGACGCCGACCGCTGGGCCCCCGCCTACGCCGAGGCGGGCGCGGAGTCGGTGACCTTCCACGTCGAGGCGTCCGGCGCCCCGATTCGCCTGGCCCGGGAACTGCGCCGCCTCGGCGCGCGGGCCTCGATGGCGCTCAAGCCCGCCACCCCGATCGAGCCCTACGCCGACATGCTCGACGAGCTCGACATGGTGCTGCTCATGACCGTGGAGCCCGGCTTCGGGGGCCAGTCGTTCCTCGATCTCGTGCTGCCGAAGATCCGGCGCACCCGGGAGCTCATCGGCCGCACCGGCCGGGAGATCTGGCTGCAGGTCGACGGGGGAGTGTCGCTCGACACCATCGCCTGCTGCGCGGACGCCGGCGCCGACACCTTCGTCGCGGGGTCGGCGGTGTACGGCGCCGACGACGCCGACGCGATGGTCCGCGACCTCAGGGACACCGCGCTCGCCGCGACCTGCACCCACTGAGCCGGGCGGCCCCGGCGTCCGGGCTCAGTGCTCGTGGCGGCGGAAGTACCGCTGGAACTCGGCCGCGATCGAGTCGCCGCTCGCCTCGGGCAGGTCGGACGCGTCCTGGTTGCGCTCGAGCCGGGCGACGTACTCCGCCACCTCGGGGTCGTCGGACGCCAGCTGGTTGACGCCCCGCTCCCACGCGGCCGCGAGCTCGGGCAGTTCGCCCAGCTCGAGGGTCTCGTTGAGCAGGTCCTCGAGCCGGCGCAGCATCGCCAGCGTCGCCTTCGGGTTGGGCGGGTTCGACACGTAGTGCGGCACCGATCCCCACACGCTCACGACCGCGTACCCGGCGCGCTGGCAGGCGTCGGCGATGATGCCGACGATGCCGGTGGGGCCCTCGTACTCGCTCGGCTGCACGCCCAGCTGGTCGCGGACGCCGGGATCGTCGCTCACCGCCATGACGTGCAACGGCCGGGAGTGCGGTTCCTCGGTGAGCATCGCACCCATGACGACGACGAGTTCGGGCTGCACCGAGCGGAGCACGGTCATGATCGACTGGCTGTAGCCGCGCCAGCGCATGTTCGGCTCGGGGCCGGTGATGAGCACGAAGTCGCGCTCGTCGGCGTGGGCGACGGCGACCGTCGTCGTCGGCCACTCGATGACATGGTTCTCGCCCTCGGCCACCACCCGGGGCCGGGTCTGCTGGTAGTCGTAGAAGTCGTCACCGTCGATCTCGTAGACCACGTCGGCGTCGTAGACCAGACCGACATGGGCGACCACCGCGGTGGCCGCGTCCGCAGCGTCGTTCCATCCCTCGAAGGCGAGCAGCACGACGGGACGGCGCAGATTCCTGAGCGACTCGTCCATGCGTTTCACCCTACCGGCCCGTCGAACCGTGTCACGACTCCGACGGCCACCCAGCCAGCCCCACGTGGTTCAGTCCTCCGGGTCGTAGCCGAGGTTCGGTGACAGCCAGCGCTCGGCCTCGCGCAGCTCCCAGCCCTTGCGTTCGGCGTAGTCGGCCACCTGGTCACGGCCGAGCCGGCCGACGACGAAGTACTGCGACTCGGGGTGCGAGAAGTACCACCCCGACACCGCGGCGCCCGGCCACATGGCCATCGACTCGGTGAGCCGGATGCCGGTGTTGGCCTCGACGTCGAGCAGCCGCCACAGCGTGCTCTTCTCGGTGTGATCGGGGCAGGCCGGGTACCCGGGCGCCGGGCGGATGCCCGCGTAGGTCTCGGCGATGAGCTCCTCGTTGCTGAGCCGTTCGGACGCCGCGTAGCCCCAGAAGTCGGTGCGCACCCGCTCGTGCATCCGCTCGGCGAAGGCCTCGGCGAGCCGGTCGGCGAGCGACTCGAGCAGGATCGCGGAGTAGTCGTCGAGCTCGTTCTTGAACTCGGCGATCTTGTCCTGGCCGCCGAGGCCGGCGGTGA
>JAJYQH010000091.1 GCA_021794705.1 Actinomycetes bacterium
CCGGCCCTCGAACTCGGCGATCGTGGGGCTGAGGGTGCTGCGCGGACGCCGGCCGCCCACCAGCGAGTTGGGCAGGCCGTCGTCGAGCCAGCACATCTGCAGCCGGGTGCCGAGCGGGAAGCCGAGCTCGGGGATCACCGGGTTCGACTGCAGCCATCCGCCCGACGGGGTGGCGGCCACCACCGTGCCCCAGCGGTCGGTGACCGCGATGTGACAGGTGTCGCCGCGGGTCTTCCCGTCGGCCGCCACGCCCTCGGTGTCGATCGTCGGTCCCCGGAAGGTCGGCTCGCCTGCGCCGGCGTCCGACGCGGCCCCGACATCGCCCCCCAACAGCCGGGTGATGTGCGAGGCGGGGTGCGGCCGGACGCCGTCGGGTGCGCCCGGACGCCAGTCGGTGCGGGCCGTGTCGCCGACCAGGCCGCGGCGCGACGCCGTGTAGTCGTCGGAGAGCAGCCCGGAGGGCAGGGGAGCGTCGTCGCCGTACCAGGCGTCGCGGTCGGCGAGGGCGAGCTTGGCCCCTTCGACGATCCGGTGCACGAGGGCGGGGTCGGCGGCGTCCGCGTCGACGGGGTCGACGTCGGCGAGCAGGGCCGCCTGCTGGAGGAACGCCGGACCCTGGGTCCACGGGCCGGCCTTGTGGATCGTCCACGGCCCCCAGGAGTGGCCGACCGTCGGCTCCCAGGACGCCGACCAGGTGGCGAGGTCGTCGCGGGTGAGGAAGCCGCTGTGGTCGGCCCCGCTGGAGTCGCGGGTGGGACGCCGCGCCGTGTCGACCATGGCCTCGGCGATGAACCCCTCCTTCCACACCCGGCGGGCGGCGTCGATCTCGCGCTCACGGCGTCCGTCACCGTCGCCCGTGCCGCGTGCCGCCTCGTCGATGAGCCGCCGCCAGGTGGCGGCCAGGCGTGGGTTGCGCCACAGCCGGTCCGGCCGCGGGGGTGCGCCGAGGTAGAAGTCCGCCGAGGTCGGCCAGTGCTCGGAGAAGTGGGCGCGCATCCGCTCGACGACGTCGCCGATGCGAGCGAGCGGGAAGTGGCCGCGCTCGGCCACGTCGATCGCCGGGGCGAGCACGTCGGCGAGCGGCCACGTCCCGTGGTCGCGCAGGGCGAGCAGCCAGGCGTCGACCGCCCCCGGGATCGCGGCGGCGAGGGGACCGGTGCCCGGCACGAGGTCCAGCCCCAGCTCCCGGTAGGCCGCCGCGCGGGCCGCGGTGGGCGCCGGTCCCTGCCCGCAGAGCACCCGCGGAGTGCCGCCCCGGACGCTCACGAGGATGGTGGCGTCCCCGCCGGGGCCGTTGAGGTGCGGCTCGACGACGTGCAGCACGAACGCGCCGGCGGCCGCCGCGTCGATCGCGTTGCCGCCCCGGTCGAGCACGGACATGGCCGCGGCGGTGGCGAGCTGGTGGGTGCTGGCGACGGTGCCGAAGGTCCCGAGAATGCTGGCGCTCATGCCGGTCACGCTACCGGCCGGCCGGGCGACCACCCTGGCGGCGGCCCGTCGCGGCGTCCATGATGAGGGGCATGACCTTCAGCATCGTGGCGCTCAGCCCCGACGGTTCGTCGTTGGGAGTCGCCACGGCCACCCGGACGTTCTGCGTCGGACGCTACGTGCCGGCCATCGCGCCCGGCGTCGGAGCGATCGCCACCCAGGCGTGGACGAACCGGGCGTTCAAGCACGCCGCGTTCCGGGGGCTGCGGCGCGGGGCCACGGTGGAGGAAGTGCTCGAGGACCTCGAGGCGATGGACCTCGCGTTCCAGACGCGGCAGGTGGGCCTGCTCTCGGCCGGCGGCGACGGCGCCGCGCACACCGGCGTCGACACCGACCCGTGGGCGGGAGAGATCGTCGAACCGGGGCTGGTGGTGGTCGGCAACACCCTTGCCGGCCCGGACGTGCTCGAGGCGATGCGCGACCGGTTCCGCCTGGGCGCCGAGCGTGACGACGACTTCGCCACGCTGCTCGTCGACTGCCTGCTGACCGGGGACGCCGCCGGCGGCGACCGCCGCGGGCGTCAGAGTGCCGCGGTGATGACCGCTCCGCACACCGTGCCCGACACCGAGTGGCCCGAGTTGGAGGTCGACCTACGCATCGACGACCATCCCGACGCGATCCGCGAGCTCGCGGTGCTGCTCGGACGCTGGCGCGCCGACGAACTGCTCAGCGACGACTGACCGGCGTCCGGCCGTTGGTACGGGCGCCCCTCTCCCACGGTTGAGTTGCCCTCTCGGTGTGTGGAGGGCGGGCGATTTCTGCTTTTGCGGGCGATCTCGACGCCCTAACGGCAGAGATCACCCGCCCCAGCGTCGAGATCGCCCGCCCCGGGAGCGGAACCGGGGCGATCAGCGGCGCGGAGGGCGAGAGAGTTCAGAGCAGGTTGACGTGGTGGTGTTCGAACGGGGTGCCCTTGGCCCGCTCGAAGGAGTTCTGGATCTCCTGTTCGGCCTGCTCGCGGTCGGTCCAGGCGGCGCCCTCGACGCTCTTGCCGGGCTCGAGGTCCTTGTAGACGGTGAAGAAGTGCTCGATCTCGAGCAGCAGGAAGTCGGGCACGT
>JAJYQH010000044.1 GCA_021794705.1 Actinomycetes bacterium
GGAGGCGACCAGGTCGCCCAGCAGGTCGGGCCACTCGCGGCGGAACAGGTCGAGCCCGGACAGCGAGCCGTCGCCGCCGATGACGACCAGCCGGTCGATGCCGCGGGTGACGAGGTTGCGTGCGGCCCGCAGGCGGCCGGCCCGCTCGCGGAAGTCGGTGCTGCGGAAGGTGCCGATGAGGGTGCCGCCCTTGTGCAGGATGCTCCCGACGTCCTCCCAGCCGAACTGGCGGATGCCGCCGCCCGGCATGTCGTCGCCCTCGATCATCCCCTGGTAGCCCTCGAAGATCGCGAACACGTCGGCGCCGGCGCTGATCGCCGAGCGGACGACCGCGCGGACCGCGGCGTTCATGCCCTGCGCGTCTCCGCCCGAGGTGAGGATGCCGATCCGGGGCTTCTGCGCGGGCTGAGCCGCCATCGTGCCGCTGAGGAGCGCGTCGGTCATGGCTCCATCCTGCCCACTCGGGCCGGACGCCGGGACGCCCGGCCCCAACTCACCCCCACCCGACTCACACCGCCCGGCGTCCCCAGAACCCGTCGGGGGCGAACAGCTCGGCGACCAGGTCGGCCAACAGCCCGGCTTCGAACGCGGTGTCGAGCACCGTGTAGCGGTTCCGGATGGTGCGCGCCCGCTGGTAGGTGTCGCGGAACCGCCCCCAGTCGAGCCCGATCTCGGCCGGATGGGCCGGGGCGCCGGCCGCCCGCAACATGTCCTGTAACTCGGCCGCCGGGATGAGCTGCGCGCGGAGCTGCTCGGAGAGCTCGGGCCAGACCCGGCACAGCCGCTCGAGCCGCTCGCGCAGCCGCTCGGACGGCACCCACTTGTCGAGGGTGAGCCGGACGCTCTCGTCGGCGAGTCCGCCCGCCGGGTGCATCGCCCGCACCCGCCGCTCCGCCTCCTCCCGGTCGGGCCACCCGGCCACGGCCGCGTCGACGTCGAGGGCGGTGAGGTCGCGCTCGAGCAGCCGCTCGTAGAGTGCCGCGACGGCGACAGTACCGATGCCCACCTTGAACCCGTGCGGCAGCCGGCGCGGAGTTCTGTCGACCCCCAACCCCTCCATCTCCCACAGGTGGCTGAACTGGTGCTCGGCGCCGGACGCCGGGCGCGACGAGCGCTGGGCCTGCATCGCCAACCCGCTCATCACCAGGCCCTCGGTGAGATCGGCGAGGGCGCCCGGCTCGGCCCGGGGCAGGTCGGCGGGCCGGGCGAGGGCGTGGCGCAGGGGCCCCTGGACGAGGTCCCACGCCCCCTGGTGGATCGGCTCGACGCCGAGGGCGTCCGCGAGCAGCCAGTCGGCGCCGGCGGGCACCTTGCCGATGAGGTCCCCGTACCCGGACGCCGTCATGGCCGGTGGCGCCGCGGCCAGCACGCCGAGGTCGCAGATCGCCGCCCGCGGCGGCGGGCACGACAGCGTCTGCTTGAACCCCTCGTAGGCGATGGACGCGCCGAAGGCGGTGTAGCCGTCCATCGAGGCGGCGGTGCCGACGACGAGGTAGCCGCGACCGAGTTCCCCGCACGCCCGCTTGACGAGGTCGTTGAGGGTGCCGGAGCCGACCGCCACGGCCACGGCGTCCACCCGGCGCAGCGCGTCGCGGAGCAGGTCGCAGTTCTCGTACCGCGCGTACAGCTCGGGCTCGCCGGGGAAGACGTACGGCTCGAGCTGGGGGACGCCGGCGGCCTCCAGCAGGCCCACCACCCGCTCCCCGGCGGCCGCCAGCGTCCGCCCGTCGGCGACAACGATCGCCGGCACGTCGCCGAACAGCCGCCGGAACACGGCCGGGAGCTCGGCGAGCACGCCCTCGCCGACGAGCACCTCGGCGGTGTCGGGCGCGGTGCGGAGGGCGCGGTCGATGAGTTCGGACATCGGTCTCCTTCGCGGTCAGCCGTCGTTGTCCTCGGTCCAGCCCAGCTCCTGCCAGACGGACGCCGGCAGCAGCCGGTCGATCCGGTCGAGCACGTAGCTGGGCCGCTGGTCCGGCGTCCTGGCCGCGACGTCGTCGAGGGTCGACTCGCCGGTGAGCACGAGCGCGGACGCCATCCCGGTGTCGAGGGCCATCTGAATGTCGGTGTGCAGCCGGTCGCCGACCATGACGGCGTCCGCGAGGTCGACGTCGAGCCCGGCCATCGCCTCGTGGACCATGATCGGCGACGGCTTGCCGAGGCTGACCCGGCAGGTCGTGCCGGTGCAGGCCTCGATCGCGGCGGTGATCGCCGCGCAGTCGGGTTCGCCGCGACCGCCGGGGAACGGGCAGAACCGGTCGGGGTTGGTCTCGATGAGGAACGCGCGCCGGTGGAACCAGATGGCGTCGAAGGCGATCTGCAGCTTGCGGTAGTCGAACCCGCGGTCGTAGGAGGCGATGACGATGTCGATCTCGGCGGGGTCCTCCGACAGCCGGAACCCGGCCTCCACCAGCGCCCGCTGGAGCGGCGCCTCCGCGATCGGGAAGAGCACGGCGTCCGGGTGGTTCTCCCGCAGCCACCGGGTCGTGGTGACCACGGTGTTCGCGATGTCGGCCACGGCGGTGGGCAGGCCGAGT
>JAJYQH010000243.1 GCA_021794705.1 Actinomycetes bacterium
GCGCACGACAACGAGACCCTGTGGGACGCCCTCACCTACAAACTCCCGCGCGACCTGGCGATGTCCGACCGGGTGCGGCTCAACACCCTCGCGCTGGCATGCGCCACGCTCGCCCAGACCCCGGTGCTGTGGCACGCCGGCAGCGACCTGCTGCGCAGCAAGAGCCTCGACCGCAACTCCTTCGACTCGGGCGACTGGTTCAACCGCCTCGACTGGAGCGGCGCCGACAACGGCTTCGGCCACGGCCTGCCGCCCGCCCCCGAGAACGGGGCCCGCTGGCCGCTGGCGGCGCGGCTGCTCGCCGACCCCGCCCTCAAGCCGGACGCCGACGACGTCCGGTTCGCCGCCGCCTGCGCGGCCGACCTGCTGCGCATCCGGTTCAGCAGCCCCCTCTTCCGGCTGGGGGACGCGGCGGCGATCCGGAGCAAGGTGGGATTCCCGGCGTCGGGCACCCCCCTTCAGCTCCCGGGAGTGGTGGCCGAGGTCATTGACGACACAGTGGGCGAACCCCGCGACCCCGAGCGCGACGGCGTCCTCGTCGTGCTCAACGCGACCGGCTCCGGCGTCCGGCAACACCTGCCCGGTCTCGCGGGGCGCGACCTGACGCTGCACCGGGTGCAGGCCGCGGGGGCCGATCCGGTGGTCCGCTCCGCCTCCTGGAACGGCGACACCGCCACGGTTCCCGGAAGAACCGTGGCGGTGTTCGACATCCTGGCGGCGAGCGGCGCGGGGGTCACGCCTGGGCGGCGGCCTCCTCGACCACGGGGATGAGCGAGAGCTTGCCCCGGTCGTCGATGTCGCTGATCTCGACCTGCAGCTTCTGACCCACGCTGAGGACGTCCTCGACGTTCTCGACGCGCTGGTTGTTGTTGAGCTGCTTGAGCTTGCTGATGTGCAGCAGGCCGTCCTTGCCGGGCATGAGCGACACGAAGGCGCCGAAGGTCGTCAGCTTGACGACCGTGCCGAGGTAGCGCTCGCCCTTCTCGGGCATCTGCGGGTTGGCGATGGCGTTGACCGCGGCGCGCGCTGCCTCGGCCGCCTCGCCGTTGTCGGCGCCGATGTAGATGGTGCCGTCGTCCTCGATCGAGATGTTCGCGCCGGTCTCGTCCTGGATCTGGTTGATCACCTTGCCCTTGGGGCCGATGACCTCGCCGATCTTGTCGACGGGGATCTTCACGGTGATGATCCGGGGGGCGAACGGGCTCATCTCGTCGGGACCCTCGATCGCCTCACCCATGACCTCGAGCAGCGTGTACCGGGCCTCGCGGGCCTGGAGCATCGCCTTGGCCAGCTCGGCGGCGGGGATGCCGTTGAGCTTCGTGTCGAGCTGCAGCGCGGTGACGAAGTCCTTGGTGCCGGCGACCTTGAAGTCCATGTCGCCGAGGGCGTCCTCGTCGCCGAGGATGTCAGTGAGCGTGACGTACTGGGTCTCGCCGTCGATGGTCTCGCTCATGAGGCCCATCGCGATGCCCGCGACCGGCGCCTTGAGGGGAACACCGGCCTCGAGCAGCGACAGGGTCGACGCACAGACCGACCCCATCGAGGTCGAGCCGTTCGAGCCGAGCGCCTCGGACACCTGGCGGATCGCGTAGGGGAACTCGTCGCGCTTGGGCAGCACCGGGACGAGGGCCCGCTCCGCCAGGGCGCCGTGCCCCACCTCGCGCCGCTTCGGGGAGCCGACACGACCGGTCTCACCGGTCGAGTACGGCGGGAAGTTGTAGTTGTGCATGTAGCGCTTGGTGGTCTCGGGCGCCAGCGTGTCGAGCTTCTGCTCCATGTCGAGCATGTTCAGCGTGGTGATGCCGAGGATCTGGGTCTCGCCGCGCTGGAACAGCGCCGAGCCGTGCACGCGGGGGACGACGCCCACCTCGGCCGACAGGGTGCGGATGTCGCGGACGCCGCGTCCGTCGATGCGCACCTTCTCGGTGAGCGTGCGGTGCCGCACGATCTTCTTGGTGAGCGCCTTGTACGCGCCACTGATCTCGTTCTCGCGACCCTCGAACTGGGGGGCGAGCTCGGCCTTGACGCGGGCCTTGAGCTCGGCGTCGGCCTGCTGGCGCTCCTGCTTGCCGGCGATCCGCATGACCTGGGCCAGTTCGGCGGCGGCCTTCTGCTCGACGGCGGCGAAGACGTCCTCGCCGTACTCCTTGAAGACCGGGAAGTCGTAGGTCTCCTTGGGCAGCTGGGCGGCGAGCTCGGCCTGGGCGTCGCAGAGCTGCTTGATGAACGGCTTGGCGGCCTCGAGCCCCTGGCCCACGACCTCCTCGGTGGGGGCGGTGCGACCGGACCGCACAAGGTCCCACGTGGCCTCGGTCGACTCGGCCTCGACCATCATGATCGCGACGTCGCCGTCGGGCAGAACCCGGCCGGCCACGACCATGTCGAACGCGGCGTCCTCGAGCTGCTTCACGCTGGGGAAGGCCACCCACTGGTCACCGATGAGGGCGACGCGGACGCCGCCGATCGGGCCGCTGAACGGCAGGCCGGCCAGCTGGGTCGACATCGAGGCGGCGTTGATCGCCACGACGTCGTAGAGCACGCTCGGGTTGAGCGACATGACCGTCACGATGACCTGCACCTCGTTGCGCAGGCCCTTGACGAACGAGGGGCGCAGGGGGCGGTCGATGAGACGGCAGGTGAGGATGGCCCCCTCGGACGGGCGCCCCTCACGACGGAAGAACGAGCCGGGGATGCGCCCGGCGGCGTACATGCGCTCCTCGACGTCGACCGTCAGCGGGAAGAAGTCGATGGCGTCGCGCGGGGTCTTCTGGGCGACGGTGGTGCTGAGCAGCATGGTGTCGCCGTCGAGGTAGACGACGGCCGAACCGTCGGCCTGGCGGGCCAGCAGCCCGGACTCGAAGCGCACGGTGTGGGTGCCATGGGCACCGTTGTCAATGGTTGTCTCGACGAACTTGACGTCGGGTCCCTCCATGGGACGTCCTTTCGATCTCACGGGGATCGCTGTCCGCTGGGGGCGTGCCGCCGGTCTTCGATCGAAGCTCCCCGGCTCATCGTCCGGGCAGCCACTACCGAGGACCAGACGGGGCCGGGACGGATCCCCGCGTACGGATGGTTCACTCGTATGTGGTTGTGGTGTTCAGTTGTGCACGGCACCAGTGGTGCCGGGATGCGAACGAGGGAGCGACCCGTCGGATCACTCCCTCGTCGACGTCAACGGCGCAGGCCGAGCCGCTCGATGAGCTGGCGGTAGTGCTCGACGTCGTTCTTGGCGACGTAGTTGAGCAGCCGGCGACGCTGGCCGACCATGAGCATCAGGCCGCGGCGGCTGTGGTGGTCGCCCTTGTGCTCCTTGAGGTGCTCGGTGAGGTGGGCGATCCGCTTGGTGAGCAGCGCGATCTGCACGTCGGGCGAGCCGGTGTCCCCAGGATGGGTCGCGTACTCGTCGATGATCTTCTTCTTGTCAACAGCTTCCACTGCTGCTCTCCTTCCGGTTTCCCGTTGCGCGGCGCCCCCGTGCCTGATGCGATGAGGGCTCTTGCTGGGCCGCGGCCGATCGACGGCAACGCTCAAGGGTATCAGGCGCCCCCGCGGGCCACCCAATCGTGACCCGGCCGCCCCGGCGGGGTGACCGGCGTCCGGTGATGCGGCCCCCACTAGGCCCTTCGCACCCCGCCCGTTACAGCCCGGGGCCGACGTGGTTTGATGGTTCCGCACCGGTGGTACCCGCACCCGGCGAAAGGCAACACATGAGCGAGTCCCCTTCCACCACCACGACCGGCGGCAACGTCGTGATCACCGTCCGACGCGCGCAGGCCGTCGACCTCGACGCACTGCTCGCTTCCGACCCCCACCCCGAGCTCGGGCTGCCCGCCCGCCGGCTCGCCGAGCAGGAGGCCGGCACCGGAATCTACGCGGTTGCCGAGATCGACGGCGAGGTGGTCGGAAGCGGGTTCCTCGACTTCATCGACGAGGAACTGAACCCCGAGTTGAAGAACCTGTGGGTGCCCCCGGCCCAGCGTCGGCACGGCGTCGGAACGGCCCTGTGGCGCTGGCTCGAGGAGCGGGCCGCCGAGGCCGGCCACCAGCAGGTGTTCCTCGCGGTCGACCCGCAGAACTTCCGGGCGATCCCGCTGTTCCTCGAGCTCGGCTACTCCCCCACGGGCGACCACCTGTTCATGGAGACCCCCGACAGCTACCAGGTGCTCGAGCCCGACCAGCCGAGCAACTACCACGCGATCTACCGCAAGTCACTGCTCGCCGGCTGAGCCCTCCAGAGCGAGCGCGGCCCGCACGTCGTCGACGTCGCGGTGCATCTGCTCGACCAGGTCGGTGACCTGGTCGAAGCGCCGCTGGCCGCGGATCCGGGTGGAGAACTCGATCGCCACGTCGACGCCGTACAACTCGAGGTCGTCGCGGTCGAGCACGTACGACTCCACCCGGCGCTCCTCACCGTCGAAGGTGGGGTTGGTTCCCACCGAGATCGCGGCGGGCCAGCGCTCGGCGTCCGGAAGGTCGAGGCGGGTCAGCCACCCGGCGTAGACGCCGTCGGCCGGCACCTCGAGGTCGTCGGACAGGTCGAGGTTGGCCGTCGGGAAGCCCAGTTCGCGCCCACGCTGGTCGCCCATGACGACGACGCCGCTGAGGCGGAACGGGCGGCCGAGTTGGCGGCGGGCGAGCACGACGTCCCCCTCGCGGACCGCCTTCCGGATGAGGCTCGAGCAGGTGTCGGCGCCGTCGACGTGCAGCAGCGGGAGCGACACCACCCGGAAGTGCCCGCGGCCCAGTTCGCGCAGCGTCTCGACCGTCCCGGACGCCCGGTAGCCGAAGCGGAAGTTCTCCCCGACCACGAGGATCCGGGGCCGGAGCGGGTCGATGACCTTCTCGACGAAGTCCTGGGGGCTCCAACGGGAGACGTCGCGGGTGAAGTGCACCACCCGCACCTCGTGCGCTCCGGCGTCGCGGAGCAGTTCGATCCGGCGCTGGAGCGAGGAGAGCAGCTTGGGGGCGCCCTCTGGCCGCACGACGCTCATCGGGTGCGGCCAGAACGTGAGCACGACCAGCGGCAGCTCGGGCGCCAGCGCCTGCGCCTCGGCCAGCAGCTCCCGGTGTCCGGTGTGGACGCCGTCGAAGTTGCCGATCGCGACGACACTCATGGGGGTCCCTTCTGCCGGTGTCGCGTCCACTGTAGGGCACCGGCGCCGGCAGATCGTGGGCCCGACGGCGCGCTCCCACTAGGCTGACGCCGATGAACGTGACCCCCGCGACCCGCATGGGAGCGTCGATCGCGGTGGCCGTCGGCATCTACGGGATCTCCTTCGGCGCGCTGAGCGTCACCTCCGGCCTCACCGTCGCCCAGACCTGCTGCCTCTCGCTGCTCATGTTCACGGGCGGCAGCCAGTTCGCCTTCATCGGCTCGATCGCCGCCGGGGGCCCGGCCGCGCTGCTGTCGGCGTCCCTGCTCGGAGTGCGCAATGCGCTCTACGGCGCGCACATGTCGGGCCTGCTGCGCCCTCGTGGCTGGCGCCGGCTCGGTTACGCCCAGATCACCATCGACGAGTCGGTGGCGACGACGCTCGCGCAGTCGAGCCCCGAGGAACAGCGCCGGGGGTTCCTCACCGCCGGTCTCGGGGTCTTCCTCCTGTGGAACCTGTTCACCCTGGTCGGGGCGCTGCTCGGGAACGCGCTCGGGGATCCCCGGCGGTGGGGGCTGGACGGGGCGGCCGTGACCGCCTTCCTCGCTCTGCTCTGGCCACGACTGCGCAACCGGGACGCCGTCGCCGTCGCCGTCGTCGCGGCGCTCGTCACCGCCGTGGGGGTGCCGACCCTGCCCGCCGGGGTGCCGCTGCTGGTCGCCGCCGTCGTCACAGCGGGGCTGACCCTGTGGACCACGCGGGACCGGGGAGCGGCATGAGCACGTGGGGGTGGGTCGTTGCCGCAGGCCTGGTCGCCGTCGCCACCAAGCTCCTCGGCTACCTGTTGCCGGCCCGGTGGCTGGAGAGCCCGCGGGTCGCGCGGGTGAGCAACGCGGTGACGATCGGACTGCTGTCGTCCCTCGTGCTCATGAACACCCTGGCGAGCGGTCCGAGGCTGCGCCTGGACGCCCGCGTCGTCGCCCTGGTCGCCGGGGTCGTCGCGCTGAAGCTGCGGGCCCCGTTCGTCGTGGTGGTGCTGGTCGGGGCGGTCTCGGCCGCACTGGTGCGGCTCGCGGGCTGGGGCTGAGCGGCGTCCGTCGGCTCAGACGAGCACGGCGACCGGGCGGGAACCGCCCTGGTCGTCGGGTCGGTACAGGGCCAGCAGGTCGCCGGTGGGTCCGACGAGGGCCGTGGGATCGGCCGGCACCTCGCGGGCCAGCGGTCGCCCGTATCCGACGGCGACCGCCTCGGCCTCGTCGAGCCGCACCACGGGAAAGCTGAGCGCGGCGGCGTCCGCCATCGGCATGAGGGGCGGCGGGTCGTCGCAGGTGACGTCGATCGCGCCGGTCAGGTCGTAGCGACCGATCCGGGTGCGGCGCAGCGCGGTGAGGTGGCCGCCGACGCCGAGGGCCCTGCCGAGGTCGCGGGCCAGGGCGCGCACGTAGGTGCCCGACGAGCAGTCGACCACGACGTCGGCGTCCACGAGGTCGGCGCCCGGCACCGGCCGCAGCGCGAGGAGGTCGAAGCGGGACACGTGCACGGGCCGGGCCTTGAGGTCCACCTGCTCGCCGGCCCGCACCCGGGCGTAGGCGCGGCGGCCGTCGACCTTGATCGCCGACACGGCGCTCGGCACCTGGAGGATGTCGCCCCGGAAGGGCCCCATGGCGCTGGCGACTGTTGCGGCGTCCAGGGGACCGGCGGGGGTTCGGCCGAGGCTCTCCCCCTCGGCGTCGTCGGTGGTGGTCGCCTCCCCCAGCCGGATCGTCGCGAGGTAGCTCTTGTCGTGCAGGGCGAGGTGGCCGAGCAGCCGGGTGGCCCGGTTGACCCCGACGATGAGGACACCGGTGGCCATCGGGTCGAGGGTGCCGGCGTGCCCGACCTTGCGGGTGCCCAGCAGCCGCCGCACCCGGCCCACGACCTGGTGCGAGGTCCAGCCCGAGGGCTTGTCGACGACCAGTACCCCCGAGGCGGTGGTGGTCAGCGGCGGCGTCGGGCTGCTCACCTGCCGAGCTCGTCGGCGCCCTCGGCGTCCTCGTCCAGCTCGTCGTCGTCCTCGTGCGGACGCCGGTACGGGTCGGGCTCGCCGGCGTACTGGGCCCCGGCGGCGCGGGCGGCCACCTCCTGGTCGCTGGACGCCGCCCGGGCGAGCGCCTCCTCGATCGTGCGGGCCTGCTCCTCGGTGGCGTCGAGGACGAAGGTGAGCGTGGGGGCGAAACGCAGGCCGAGCCGCTTGCCGACGGTGGAGCGGATGAGGCCCTTCGCCGACTCGAGCGCGGCCGCGGTGGCCGCGAGGTCGGTCTGGCCCCCGAGGACGGTGTAGAAGATGGTGGCGTCCCGGGAGTCGCCGGTGAGCCGCACGTCGGTGATCGTGAGGAATCCGAGCCGAGGGTCCTTGACGCGACGCTCGAGCATCTCAGCGACGATGACATGGATCTGGTCGGCCAGCTTGGCCACGCGCGGATTCGCCATGGTTCTTCCCTCCGGGGCTCGGGTGCCAATCTCCACGAGCCTACCGCCACCTGCCGGCGTCCCCTGTCTCCGTTGGGGCGGCGTACGTTCCGTCGGCCGGCGTACAACCCGTCGCCCCCGGCGTACGACCTGATCGCTTGCGGGCCACATCTCGTACGCCGTCAGTCATCTTGTACGCCGACCGGCAGGCCCACGATCACACGAGAGACCGGGACGGGGCACTGCTCACAGGAGACCCAGAGCGCTACCCAGGCGATGGCAGAGGACTCGTGGCTGGGCGAGGTCGTCCCAGGTCCACCGCACCACGGTCCACCCCAGCGCCTGGATCTGGTTCTCGCGCCGCTTCTCGCGCATCAACACGTCCAACGGATCCTCACCCGGCCGCGCGAGGTCGCGGTACTTGATCCGCCCGTCGCACTCGCCAATCACTCTCGCGTCGCGCCAACCGAAGTCGCCCCGTCCAACCAGTCGGCCGGAGGCATCGCGGATCTCCATCTGGAGCTCCGCCAACGGAAGTCCGCACTCCCTCATCATCAGCCGACTGAGACTCTCCAGGGGGCTCTCGGCTCGACCATCCGCGCGGGCCAGTGAGCGGATTGCCCTGGCCGCGCCGCGACGCGTCTGGGCCTCGACGAGGTGCCGGGATATCTCGTCGCGGATACCCCGGCCCTCCCCGCCGGCTGGATCGTGCAATGCCCCGTCGAGCATCACGACGGCGTCATGAGGCCCGAGCAGCCGGGCCAGATCCGCGGCCGTACGACTCTTGGAGGTGACGGGGACCCCGTCGATCACAGTGCAGTCGGCCGGCTGCAGGGGCAGCGCGAAGGTGTGCAGTGAGGGGGAACTATTACCACCACCCATTCCGGCTCGCTGCCGGGTGGCCGTCACCCTGCCGAAGAACTCGTCCGGAACGGGCAGCCCGTGCAGAACGCCGGCGGAGACATGGCTGATCACTGTGCCAGGGGCGAGCCATGGCACAGTCAGGGCGATCAACTGCAGGTGACGCTCACGCGCCACGACGGATGTGGCGTCTGCATAACCTCCGAGACGCACCCGTACGAGCTCGCCATGACGGAGTTGGGTCTGGATTGCCGACGCCGAGAGCCCCAGCTCTGAACGCTGATAGATGGTCACGCCACGATCGTGCGGACGACACCGCCCCCAGCGGACGCCGTCCACAGTGCATCAAGGAGCATCTCGCGTTGTCCACAGCATCGATCGGCGTACGAGGTGACTGACGGCGTACAAGATGTGGGCTCAAGACAGACGTCTCGTACGCCGACAGGGACAGGTTGTACGCCGAAGGGGACGGGTCGGACGCCGACCAACGCGACGATGCCCGGGAGCGCTGGGCTCCCGGGCACCGGGCACATCGGACGCCGACAGCCGCCGGCCGGCCGGTGGTCATCACCACCGGCAGTGCCGTGGTCGGCCGAGCACCGGCCACGGCGGGGATGGATCAGCTGCGGGGCTTCTCCACCATCTCGAAGGTCTCGATCAGGTCACCGATCTTGATGTCCTGGTAGTTCCCGATCGTCATACCGCACTCGAAGCCCTCGCGGACCTCGGTGGCGTCGTCCTTCTCGCGTCGCAGCGACGAGATCGTGGTCTGGGTGACCACCACGCCGTCGCGCACCAGCCGTGCCGACGCGTTGCGCCGGATCGTGCCGTGGAGCACCATGCAGCCCGCGATGTTGCCGACCTTGGACGAGCGGAAGATCTCCCGGATCTCCGCCGTGCCCATGGACCGCTCCTCGTAGATGGGCTTGAGCATGCCCTTGAGCGCCGCCTCGATCTCGTCGATCGCGTCGTAGATGACCGAGTAGTACCGGATGTCGACGTTCTCGCGGTCGGCCATCTGGGCGGCATGCGGCGTCGGCCGCACGTTGAACCCGATGATGACCGCCTTGGACGCCGCGGCGAGCGAGACGTTGGTCTCGGTGATGGCACCGACACCGCGGTCGATGACCCGCAGCGACACCTCGTCGCCGACGTCGATCTTGGACAGGGCGTCCTCGAGGGCCTCGACCGAACCGGCGCCGTCACCCTTGAGGATGAGCAGCAGCTCGGAGGTCTCGCCCCGGGTCATCTGCTCGAACAGCTCGTCGAGGGTCTTGCGACGCGAGCTCTTCGCCTGCTGAGCGGCACGCATGCGGGCCGCCCGCTTGTCGGCGATCTGGCGCGCCGTGCGATCGTCGTCGACGACGAGGAAGTTGTCGCCGGCGCCGGGCACGGACGTGAGGCCGAGCACCTGCACGGGCATCGATGGCGGAGCCTCGTCGACGTTCTCGCCGAGGTCGTTGATCAGCGCCCGGACGCGGCCGTGGGCCGATCCGGCGACGATCGAGTCGCCGACGTGCAGGGTGCCGCGGTGGATGAGCACCGTGGCCACCGGACCGCGGCCCTTGTCGAGGTGCGCCTCGATCGCCACACCCTGGGCGGGCATGTCGGGGTTGGCGCGCAGGTCGAGTGCGGCGTCCGCGGTGAGCACGATGGCCTCGAGCAGGTTGTCGAGACCGACGTGGGTGATCGCCGACACGTCGACGAACATCGTGTCGCCGCCGTACTCCTCGGGGACGAGGCCGAACTCCATGAGCTGGCCGCGCACCTTGGTCGGGTCCGCCGCCGGCTTGTCGACCTTGTTGACGGCCACGACGACCGGCACGTCGGCCGCCTTCGCGTGGTTGAGCGCCTCGATCGTCTGCGGCATCACACCGTCGTCGGCCGCCACCACGAGCACCGCGATGTCGGTCGACTTGGCCCCGCGAGCACGCATGGCGGTGAACGCCTCGTGACCCGGGGTGTCGATGAAGGTGATGGCGCGGGGCTGGTCGTCGACCTCGGTCTCGACCTGGTAGGCGCCGATCGCCTGGGTGATGCCGCCGGCCTCGCCCGCCACCACGTTGCTGTGGCGCAGCGCGTCGAGCAGCTTGGTCTTGCCGTGGTCGACGTGACCCATGACGGTGACCACCGGCGGACGCGGCGCGAGGTCCTCCTCGCCGCCGAGGTCTTCGCCGAAGTCGACGTCGAAGCTCTCGAGCAGTTCGCGGTCCTCGTCCTCGGGCGAGACGACCTGGATGTTGTAGTTCAGCTCGGCGCCGAGCACCTCGAGGGTCTCGTCGGTGACCGACTGGGTGGCCGTCACCATCTCGCCGAGGTTGAACAGCACCTGCACGAGCGACGCCGGCTCGACGCCGATCTTCTCGGCGAGGTCGGTGAGCGACGACCCGCGGCGCAGCCGCACGGTCTCGCCGTCGCCCTTGCGGACGCGGACGCCACCGATCATCGGCGCCTGCATCTGGTCGAACTCTTGCCGGCGCTGCTTCTTCGACTTGCGGCCCCGGCGTCCGGCACCACCCGGACGCCCGAAGGCGCCCTGGGTACCCGAGCCGCCACGACCACCACGACCACCGCGGCCTCCGCCGACGGGAGCTCCGACACCACCGGCACCGGGACCGCCACCCGCGCGGGGGCCCGCACCGGGGCGACCGCGGCCGGGGCCGCCACCGGGACGGCCGCTGCGGGCGGGCGCGCCGATCTGGCTCGACTGCTGCTTCGGCATCATCGCCGGGTTGGGGCGGGGGACGCCGGACAGGCCACCCGGGCGGGGCATGCCGCCGGGGGTCGGACGCCGCTGACCGTCACGCGCCGCGGGTGCGGCGGTGTCGTCGGGACGCCGGCGGGCGGTGCC
>JAJYQH010000116.1 GCA_021794705.1 Actinomycetes bacterium
TCATCCTGCCGCTCATGGTGCCGGCCATCGCGACGACGACGATCTTCACCTTCATCTGGACCTGGAACGACTTCTTCCAGTCGCTCATCTACCTCACCCGGCCGGCCAACTTCACCGTGCCGCTCGCCCTCAACTCGTTCCTCGACACGACGAGCGGGTCGGACTGGGGGAGCATGTTCGCGATGAGTGTCCTCTCGCTCGTCCCGGTCTTCCTCGCCTTCCTGTTCGGCCAGCGCTTCCTCGTCCGAGGTATCGCCACCACCGGCATCAAGTGATCACTTCCCGACCCTGACAGAAAGGACCCCGCTCGATGCGCCGCTACGGCCTCATCGGTACCGGACACCGCGCCCAGATGTACACCGACGCCATCGGAGGTGCGCACCGCGATCGGGCCACCCTGGTCGCCTTCGCCGACACCAACCCCGGACGAATGGCCCACCACCAGAAGCGGATGAGTGAGGAGTGGGGCTACGCGCCCGACGCCATCGCCACCTACGGGCCCGACGACGTCGAGACGATGATCGCCGACCAGCGACTCGACCGGGTGATCATCACCAGCCCCGACTACACCCACGCGGGGATGATCATCCGGGCCCTCCGGGCGGGCGTTGACGTGGTCGTGGAGAAGCCGCTGACGATCGACGCTCCCTCGGCGAAGAGCATCGTCGACGCGGTGCGCGAGACCGGCCACCAGGTGGTGGTGACGTTCAACTACCGCTACTCGCCGCGCAACTCCGCCCTCAAGGAGCTCATCCAGAGCGGGCGGATCGGAACGGTGCTGTCGGTGACCTTCGAGTGGGTGCTCGACACCGCACACGGCGCCGACTACTTCCGCCGCTGGCACCGGGACAAGAAGAACTCCGGTGGCCTGCTCATCCACAAGGCGTCCCACCACTTCGACCTCGTGAACTGGTGGATCAGCGACATCCCGCAGCGGATCTACGCGAGTGGTGGCGTCCGGTTCTACGGGTCGGAGAACGCGGACGCCCGCGGCCTCGGCCCGCGCCCGGAGCGGGGGACCCACGACGGACCGCACGGACCGTTCGAGCTCGACCTCCGCGACGACCCGCGACTGAAGGCGCTGTACCTCGACAACGAGCAGTTCGACGGCTACCGGCGCGACCAGGACGTCTTCGGGCCCGGAGTGACCACCGAGGACAACCTCGCGGTGATCGTCGACTACCAGGGCGGCCCCACGCTGAGCTACGCCCTCAACGCCCACTCGCCGTGGGAGGGTTACCGGGTGGCGGTCAACGGCACCGAGGGGCGCGCCGAACTCGAGGTGGTCGAGCGGGCCGCGGTGCTGCTCGACCAGGGGGCCGCGGTCGTCGACCCGTCGGCCCGCCCGGACGCGGTCGGCGGGCGGCAGAAGGGCGAACGGCTGGTGCTGCAGCGGCACTGGGAGGAGGCCCAGGAGGTGCCGATCCCCGAGGGCGAGGGCGCGCACGGAGGCGGCGACGCGCTGCTGCTCAACGACGTGTTCGTCGGCCCGGGCGACGACCCGCTGGGGCGGCCGTCGGACTACATCGACGGGCTCCGGGCGATCTCGGTGGGTATCTGCGGCAACCGGTCGATCGCGACCGGGCTGCCGGTGACGCCGGCGTCCCTCGGTCTCGATCTGTCCCGCTGAGCCGTGCCGGACCTGTCTGGCACGTTCGCCGACCCGATCGCCGGCTATCACGACTGGCCGGCCTTCCTCGACGGCGCGGGCCTCGCGCCCGGGCCGGAGGTGCTTCCGGGTGCGGCCGCGCTGCTCGGCGTGCCCCGGCCGCTGCCGGTGGGCGAGGTGCGTCGCGAGCGGCCCGTGGTCGTGGGCCGGGTCGCGCACACCCGGCTGTCGTGGTCGGTCGGCTTCGGCCCCGACATGGGGGCGTGGCTCTGCCATCCCGTGGACGCCGACCCGGCCCGGCTTCCGGGAGTGTTGTACCTGCCCTCGCACGGCGGTCTCAAGGGGGTCGGCGCCGAGCGGCTGCTCGACCTGCCCGACCTGCCCGGGTGGTTGCTCGCCTACCGGAGGGCCGAGGGCGGCCGGGGGGCGGCGTCCGCCCTCGCCGCCCGCGGGGCCACGGTCGTCGTGCCCGACTCCTTCACGTGGGGGGCGCGCCGCTTCGACCTGCGTCCGCCGGACGGGGTGCGCCCAGACCACGCGACGTTCGAGGCGCTGGCGGCCGCGCACGAGGACGTCCTCGCGAAGTACTGCCTCGACCTCGGCACCACCTATGCCGGGATGGTGGCCCACGACGACCTCTCGGCGCTGCAGGTGCTGCGACGGCTCGCCGGTCCGGGGGAGATCGGCGTCATCGGGTTCTCCGGTGGCGGGGGGCGGGCGGCGGCGCTGGGAGCCCTTGCGCCGGCCGTCGGGACGGTGGTGATCGCCGGGATGATGTCCACCCTGCGCTCGCTCGTCCCGGCGCACACCGGGCGGCACTCCTGGCTGCTGCACGTGCCGGGGCTCGCCTCCGGCCACGACCTGCCCGGGCTCGCCGCGGCCGCTCGCCGGCACCGGCTCATGGTGGTCTACGGCGAGGCCGACCCGCTGTTCCCCCTCGGCGGCATGAGGGCGGCGGACGCGGCGCTCGTCGAGGCCTTCCGCGGCGCGAGCGGGGAGTACCGCGGGGTGTGGCACCCGGGCGGCCACGAGTTCGGCGTCGCCCAGCAGGAGGCAGCCTTCGACTTCCTCCTCGGGCGGTCGGACGCCGGCACCCCGAGCTCAGCCGGTTGAGGTCAACCGGACCGGTCCGAGGAGACCCGAGGGACGCAGCGCGCCCTCCCAGTGGTTGGCGCTGGAGTTGGTCACCACGACCTCGAGCCGGTTCCCGCCCGCCCTGGTGAGCGAGGCGTCGACCCGGCACTGGTAGGGGGCCCAGAACAGGTGCGCGACCGTGCGGTCGTTGAGCCGCACCTCCGCCAGCTCGCCGACCCGGCCGAGGTCGAGCCGCAGGTCGGCGGGGGCCGCCAGCTCGAAGGTGGCCGCATACGTCGCCGACCCCGCCGCCGTCTCCAGGTCTGCACGCTCGGTCCAGTCGCCGAGGCCGTCCGGGACGGCCGGCAGGCCGTCGGCGGTGACCGTGAAGGGGGAGAGGGGCACGTCGCGCCATGCGGGGGAGTCGTCCTCGGGCGCCGACGGCGCCGTGCGGTCGGAGCGCACCAGCCACAGCGATCCGCGCCGTGGCAGGTCGACGCGGAGGGCCGTCGAGGCGACACGGCCGGTCCAGGGGTCCCAGACGTCGACGCCCACGGTGTCCAGGGTGATCGGTTCCTCGCCCTCGTTCGTCACGAGAGCGGCCGCGCGGCCGAGGAGCGTCCCTGGTCGCATCCGGAGGTCGTCGCGGCGTCCGGCCGACAGGGCCAGCCAGTCCGGGGCGAGGTCCCCGAGGGTGGCCGGGTCGGTTGTCGTCCGGACGCCGGCGGCCTCGAGCCGGCCCGCGGCGGGATGCGACACCGACGCGCCGGGAACCAGCACCGCGTCGAACCGCACGTCGCCCGCGAGGGGACGCGGGTGCGACGGGTCGCTCGTGTCGACTCCCAGGTCCTCGGCCGGGACGTAGGCGAACGGCACCTGGTGCTGGTAGAGCCACACGACGTCCTCGTCGGGCGCGGTGTCGTCCGCGACGAGCACCGCGACGCCCGGCGTCTCGACGAGGGTCCGGTTGAGCAGGGTCATCCGGGCGAGGTAGCGCAGCACGACCGGCAGGCGCGGCCACCAGGCGTTGTGCCACCCGACGTCCGGCTCGCTCTCGTAGGCCCGGTTCCCCCGCACCGAGGAGAAGACGGCGTGCAGGAGGAAGTCGGTGATGCCGCGCACCGCGCTCCAGTCCGCCAGCCATTTCACCTCGTCGAGGCTCAGCCGCCAGCCGTAGGCGCCGAAGATCTCGGTGACGCTGCGGTCGCGACCCCGCAGCAGCCGGGCGCTGCCGGCGTCCCGGGGCGCGACGCTCTGGTCGCCGTGCAGCGCGGTCTCACCGGGGAGCACCCACCGCCAGATCGTGTCCTGGCCGGGCCAGGTGAACGTGTCGAGCGCCCGCAGCTCGTCGGCCCGCATCGGGTGGCCGGTGAGTGCGAGGCCGTGCTCGTCGCACCACGCGCGGTGGGTGCCGTAGTAGACCTCCGCCACCCGGCGCGAGACCGCCTCCGCGAGCAGGGCGCGCACGTCGCCGCCCTCGGGCTCCCACAGCAGGGCGAGCCGGGGGAGGATCTCGTCGGGGGACCTTCCGCCGAGCCGGGCGAGGTCGTGCTCGAGGCCGGGCGTCCACGGGAAGGAGTCGGGCCGGGGACCGCGGCCGTCGACGCTCGGCTCGTCGGTGAACAATCCCACGACGGTGGTGCCGAGCCAGGGGGCGAGGTGGTGGGCGTAGCCGTCGTGCGTGAGCCGGCGGAAGCAGGCGACGGCGTCGGGATTCATGAGGTCGGCGGCGGCCGGGGCGAGGGGGGAGCCGTCGTCCTGGTGGGCGTGCGCGCCGCGGATGGTGCCGCCGCTCGGGCTGTCGAAGACCGCCACCACCCGGTGCCTGCCGGGGGTGTCGAGCCGGACGAGACCCCGCTCGTCGACGCCCCCCGCGCGGACGCCGTCGGGGCCGAGGACGACGGTGGCCAGCCGGCGGTCCCACAGCCCGCGGCCGAGCGTGGGCCGGGCGTAGCGCACCTCGCCGGCACCGACCTCGACGACCTGCTCGGCCCGGACGAGGCAGCGGGCGGCGAACTCCGGGTTCTCCGCGACGACCGCGCCGTTGGCCGACCCCGACGGGTAGCTGGCCTCGTCGTAGAGGACGACCTGGAGGCCGAGGCGCTCGCAGGTGGCGGCGACGTGGCGCATGAGATCCCACCAGCGGGGGGTGAGGTAGCCGACGGCGGGGTCGAGCCCGATCCGGCCGTGGGGCACGATCGTGCCGAACCCGGCCCCGGCCATCCGCGACAGGTCGGCGTCGATGATCGCCTCGTCGAGGGCGTCGTTGAGGAACCAGAAGACCCAGGGCCGCACGTCGCCCCCCGGGTCGGCGAAGCGGGCGGCGAGGGTGCCGGGGGCCGAGTCGGACGCCGTCATCGGGCGGCGAGCCAGGGCAGGAAGTCCTCGGTGGTGAGCCGCCCGTCGGCGACGATCAGCCGGTAGCGCCGCCGCAGCGGTGCCGACACGGGCTCGCGCCAGGCGAGGGCGCTGCCGATCCCGTCCCACTCGCCGTGGCGGACGAACCACCGGTCGGTGGCCGAGGAGTCGTCGACGAACTGCATGACCAGGGTGGCCTCGCCTCCGGGGAACCGGCCGGCCCAGGCGACCCACGGCGCGTGTCTCCCGAAGACCGCCGCGTCGCCCTCGCCGAGCGGCGACCAGATCCGCACGTCCTCGCTGGGACGCAACCGCAGCTGGAACCCGCCGTAGCCGGCGTCCTCGCGCCCGTTGGTGCCGGGTCCGCCGAGGCGGATCTCGGCCGGGGACACCGGCTCGAGCGCGATGTCGGCGTCCAGCACCCACGCGGCGGGGGAGACCTGGCGCCATTCGAGGGTGCGGGTCTCGCGCAGGTCCACCGGCGGGATCGGCTCGCCGATCGGAGGCACGACCGGGCCGTGCCAGCGCAACTCCTCGACCAGGCGGCCCGGGGCGGCGTCCACGAAGCGGGTGTGGTCGATGCGCCCCTGGTCGCCGAGCCACGTGTAGCCGTGCCCGCGGACGTAGGTGCGCCCGCCCCAGAAGTTCACCCGGTTGACGTCCTGCATGGTGAAGCCGAGCCCGCAGTGCCAGTCGTGGTCGGCGGGGTGGGTGTCGCTCACGACGACGCCGGACAGGGTGCGGATGGGGTGCAGGTAGGGGCGGGGACTGCTCAGCGGCACGATGTCGCTGCCGTCGGCCAGGTCCGCGACGACCCGGTCGCCGAGCTGCAGCGACGCGAGCGGACGCCGCGGGGTCCACACGTCGACGGCCGCCTCGGACGCCCAGGGGGCGCCGGCTGATGCGAAGCCGTGGCCGTCGGCGAGCGCGGCGTCGATCCAGCCGTCGATGCCGTCGATGACCGGGTGGGCGGCCTCGCCCTCGCCGACCCAGGTGACTCCGCTCGGACGGACCGGGAGGGGATCGGGACGGTCCTGGGTGGCCTCGAGCACCGCCATGAACCCGACGGTGTCGGCGAGCGGGACGAGCAGCGGGACGCCGGCGCGCAGGTGGTCGAGGAGGTTCTCGAGCAGGTCGATGCGCCCGAAGGTCTCCCGGGTCTCGCGGTCGCCGATCCGGATGACCAGCTCGTCGGTCGTGTAGGAGAACTCGGCACGCCCGCGGCTGCCCACGAGGGTGACGGTCGGGGGGAGCTGCTCGGGGGCGCAGAGGGTGAGGGCGGCACAGATGGGCGGGGCATCCCGGAGGTCGATCCGGACGAACGAGGTGTCGTCGGCCTCGATGTCGTGGGCGCGGTAGAGCTCCGTCGTCACCCGCTCGATGTCGTCGATGTGGTGGACGCCGGCAAGCGCGAAGGCGGTCGCGACGGCGTGGGCGAGCGGGTTGGTCACCACTCCGTCCGCGACCCGGCGGCCGTCGACCGTGCGGCGTCCGGCCCAGGGGGCCCGCTGGTAGTAGGCGCGGTCGCGCAGCCACGTGCCGCGGGCGTGGATGGCCTCGATGGTGCCGAGGGTGCCGTCGCGCATGAGCTCCCGCAGCCGGGGGATCGCCAGTGACCCGAGGCTCTGGAACCCCACCTGAACGCTGCGGCGGGTCTCCTTCTGCTGACGGAGCAGGGCCCAGAACTCTGCGAGCGAGGCGACCGGTGGCTTCTCGAGCATGACGTCGGCGCCCGCCGACATCGCGGCCCGTGCCATCGGCTCGTGCAGGCCGATCGGCGTGGCGATGCTCACCACCTCGGGACGGTGCTCGGCCAGCAGGGCGGCGAGGTCGGTGAACATCGGCACCCGGACGCCGTCGGGCGGCCCGGCGGGATCGGCGATCGCGACGAGCCGGGCCCGGCCGGCGTCCGACATCCGGGCGATCCGCTCGAGGTGGATCCTGCCGAATCCGTGGGCGCCCACCTGGGCGATGGTCACGACGGAATCCTGCGGCGACACGCGACCTCCTGGGCCGAAATGGGAATGCGCTTTCCTCGCCCTGACCCTACCGTGGTGCCCCCAACCCTGCAACGGGTGCGGCGTCCCTGCGCGGCCGTTCCCGCGAAACCTGCACGCCCTGCCACACACACGCCCGCTCGAGGGGAGGGTGAATGGCAGGTGGGGTGAATTTCGCAGGCGCCGGCGCGGACCGCGCGTGCGATGCGGCCGGGAGGGGCATCAGTGCGGCAGGATCGTGGGGTACCCGATCTCGAGGAGTAGAAGATGACCCATGCCGCCCACCGACCGCTGCGCGTCGTCGTCTGGGGAGAGAACTGGCACGAGCGGAACCAGCCGCACGTGGCCGAGATCTATCCCGACGGGATGCACGCCGCGATCAAGTCGGGCATCGAGGAGAACCTCGGGGAGCGCGCCGTCGTCACCACGGCGGTGCTCGACGAGCCCGAGCACGGCCTCACCGAGGAGCGGCTGGCGCAGACCGACGTGCTCACGTGGTGGGGGCACGCGCGCCACGACGAGGTGTCCGACGAGGTCGTCGAGCGGGTCTACCGGCACGTCCTCGGCGGCATGGGCCTCGTGGTGCTGCACTCGGCGCACTGGTCGAAGATCTTCCGCCGGCTCATGGGCACGACGTGCGCGCTGAGCTGGCGCAACAGCGACGACCGGGAGCTGGTGTGGACGGTCGATCCCACCCACCCGATCGCCCAGGGCGTCCCCCATCCCATCGACATCCCCAAGCAGGAGATGTACGGCGAGCAGTTCGATGTCCCGCCGCCCGAGGACCTCATCTTCGTCAGCTCGTTCACCGGTGGGGAGGTCTTCCGCAGCGGCATCACCTACCGTCGCGGCAGCGGCAAGATCTTCTACTTCAGCCCCGGCGACCAGGAGTTTCCGGTGTACCACCACAAGGACATCCGCCGGGTCATCGCCAACGGCGTCGAGTGGGTGGCGTCCGACCGCACGGCCCACACCGCACCTGAGGTCATCCACTCCGGGCCCGGCCCCTTCACCGTCGGCGAGGGGTGAGGAGACGGCCGGGCGGGGTTCGCCGCCGGTCAGCCGGCCCTTCGCCCGGTCAGGCCAGGTAGAAGTACTGCCGCAGCACCTCGGGCGTGCCGCCGCCCGGGGACTGGAAGTAGGCCGCCATGGACGCCTGCCACCGGGCGTCGACCTCCTCGTCGCCCATCGCGCGCATCGCGGCCTCCGTGTCGTCGGCCTCGAAGTAGCCCACCACGAGGCCGTCGTCGGGGCGCAGGAACAGCGAGTAGTGCCGCCAGCCGCAGCGGGTGAGGGCCGCGCGCATCTCCGCCCACACGTGCTGGTGCTCCTCGACGTACTCGTCGAGCCGCTCGGGGCGGACGCGGAGGAGGAAGCAGGCGCGCCCCGGAGAGCGCTGGTCGGTGGTCGCGAGCTGGGTGTCCAGGTCCATCGGGGTGCCCTTCGGGTCGGGGATCAGCCGGCGAGCAGCCAGCGGATCTCGTTCTCGAGCAGCCGGCGCCGGGTGGTGGAGCGGTACGACCGGTCGTCGTGACCCAGGCCGTCGTAGACGACGCGGCGTCCGGGAGACCAGGCCATCACCTCGTCGAGGCCGGCGAGTTCATGGGTGAGCAGCGGCACCGAGCCGGGAGCCACCTCGAGCCCGCTGTACCGCTCGTCGAACGCGAGCACCATGGGTCGCCCGGCCAGGGACGGGTCGATGCCGCCGGCGTCCGGGAGCCCCTCGAGCACCGGGTGTTCCTCGGCACCGGGGGCGGCGGTGAATCCGGCGATGCTGATCCGCGGATGCGACGAGCGACCCTCGACCCAGGAGCCGCCGAGGATGGCGGCCCAGGTCGGCCAGTCCGGGAAGGTGGCGGCTGCCGTGTGCACCGCGAGCACCCTCCCCCCGTCCTCGATCCAGCCGCCGAGCTCGGCGAACGCCTTGTCCCAGGCCGGGTCGGGCGTGGGCGGTTCCTCGCCCTTGCCCGTGTTGACGATGACGAGGCGCGAGTCCTCGGGGATGAGCGCCTCCGGCGAACCGGTGCCGCGGACGGCCACGTCGAGCCCCATGGCGGCGACGATGTCGGCGATGGCGCCGCTGGTCTCGGCGAACGGGTGCCAGGGGTCGGAGTACCGGCCGGTTCCGGAGAGGATCGTCACATCGGTCACGCCCTGCACTGTTCCCCATGGCGGGGGCCGGGTCAAGGAGCGATGCGGGTCACTCCGCCGTGCCGGCGCGCCGGAGCACCTCGCTGAGCCGCTCGGCGGCCGCCATCACGGCCGGGGCGTGCAGGCGTCCCGGCTGCCGGGTGAGCCGCTCGATCGGTCCGGAGACGCTCACCGCCGCGATCACCTTGCCCGAGGGGGAGCGGACGGGGGCCGAGACGGATGCGACGCCCGGCTCGCGCTCGGCGACCGACTGCGCCCACCCCCGCCGCCGCACGGTGGAGAGGGCGACGGCCGAGAAGCTGGCGTGCGCGAGGCCGCGCTGGATGCGCTCGGGGTCCTCCCACGCGAGGAGCACCTGGGCCGCGGAGCCCGCCGACATCGTGAGCTGCGAGCCGACCGGGACGGTGTCCCGAAGGCCGGAGGGACGCTCGGCCGCCGCCGCGCAGACGCGGATGTCGCCCTGGCGCCGGAACAGTTGCGCGGACTCGCCGGTGATGTCGCGCAACCGCGCAAGAATGGGTCCTGCGGTCGCGAGGAGGCGGTCCTCGCCGGCCGCGGCGGCGAGTTCGCTCAGCCGGGGACCGAGCACGAACCGCCCCTGCAGGTCGCGTCCGACGAAGCGGTGGTGCTCCAGGGCGACGGCGAGGCGGTGGGCGGTCGGGCGCGCCAGCCCGGTGGCACTCACCAGCCCGGCCAGGGTCGTCGGCCCCGTCTCAAGGGCTGAGAGCACGAGAGCCGCCTTGTCCAACACACCCACGCCACTGGTATCGTCCATGTATCGAGATTAGCGTCTCGCCATCTGATACGGCAAGCGGCGGGGGAGCCGAACTTCCGAGCGGGTGGAGACGTTCGAGTCATGGGTCAACCGGCACAAGGAGCGGTAGATGGGCAAGACACTGAGCGAGAAGGTGTGGGACGCGCACGTCGTGCGCCAGGCGCCGGGGGAACCCGACCTGCTCTACATCGACCTGCACCTCGTGCACGAGGTGACCAGCCCGCAGGCGTTCGACGGGCTGCGCCTCAACAACCGCACGGTGCGGCGTCCTGACCTCACCCTGTGCACCGAGGACCACAACACGCCCACGCTGAACATCGACAAGCCGATCGCCGACCCGGTGTCGCGGGCCCAGGTCGACACGCTGCGCAAGAACGCCGCCGAGTTCGGCCTGCGCATCCACTCGCTCGGCGATCCCGACCAGGGCGTCGTGCACATCATCGGCCCGCAGCTCGGCGTCACCCAGCCGGGGATGACGATCGTGTGCGGCGACTCGCACACCTCCACCCACGGCGCCTTCGGCGCGCTGGCGTTCGGCATCGGCACGTCCGAGGTCGAGCACGTGCTGGCCACCCAGACCCTGCCCCAGGCGCGGCCGAAGACCATGGCGGTCACCGTCACCGGTGAGCTGCCCGCGGGCGTCACCGCCAAGGACGTCGTCCTCGCGCTCATCGCGAAGGTGGGCACCGGCGGCGGCCAGGGCTACGTGGTCGAGTACCGCGGCGACACCATCGAGGCGCTGTCGATGGAGGGCCGGATGACCATCTGCAACATGTCCATCGAGTGGGGCGCCAAGGCCGGCATGATCGCTCCCGACCAGAAGACCTTCGACTACCTCGAGGGACGCCCGCACGCCCCGGAGGGCGCCGACTGGGACGCCGCCGTGGAGTACTGGAGGACCCTGCGCACCGACGACGACGCCGAGTTCGACCGCGAGGTCGTCATCGACGCGACCCAGCTCACCCCGTTCGTCACGTGGGGCACCAACCCGGGCCAGGGCGTGCCGCTGGGTGCCAGCGTCCCCAGCCCCGACGAGTTCGACGACGACGTGGCCAGGTCGGCCGCCACCCGGGCGCTCGAGTACATGGCGCTGACCCCCGGCACCAGGATGCGCGACATCGCGGTCGACACGGTGTTCCTCGGCTCGTGCACCAACGGCCGGATCGAGGACCTGCGCCTCGCGGCGTCCGTCATCAAGGGCCACAAGATCGCCGACAGCGTCCGCATGCTCGTCGTCCCCGGCTCGGCCCGGGTACGCGTGCAGGCGGAGTCC
>JAJYQH010000047.1 GCA_021794705.1 Actinomycetes bacterium
AACCTCACCTCGATCGCCCTGCCGCAGTCGATCCAGCGCCCGTCGGCCAGCCCGACCCCCGGGGTGTCGGCGCTGGCGGCGGGAACGCCGCTCAACATCCTGGTGGTCGGGTCGGACACCCGCTCGACATCGGTCGACTGCTCGCTCGGCGGCGACTGTTCGCAGGCGAACGCGACCGGGAGTGGCGGCGCGCAGCTGTCGACCGTCGGCGCGAACGCCGACGTGGAGATGCTCGTGCACATCTCCGCCGACCGCAGCAACATGTCGGTCACCAGCATTCCCCGCGACACGATGATCACGGTGCCCTCGTGCACGGGCAACGGCATCACCGAGACGCCGCACGTCGATCGCATCAACAGCACGCTCGCCTACGGGCTGGCCTGCACCGCCACCGCAGTCCACGACCTCACCAACCTGCCCATCGACCACGTCGTCATGGTCGACTTCGGGGGCGTCGTGAAGATCTCGGACGCCATCGGCGGTGTGAGCGTCTGCGTCAACAACAACGTCTACGACCCGTACTCCCACCTCAAGCTCACCAAGGGGACCCACACCCTCGTCGGCCTGTCCGCCCTCGAGTTCCTCCGCACCCGGCACGGGTTCGGTGACGGGGGCGACATCGGGCGCACGGTCGCCCAGCACATGTTCCTGGCCGCCGTCCAGCGCAAGGTGGAGAGCGCGGGCACCCTGCTCAACCCGGTGACGGTGTACAACCTGGCGGACACGGCGACCAGCGCGGTGACGGTCGACACCGGGCTCGCCAACGTCACCGACCTCGCCCGTCTCGCCGTGACCGTGGCCAAGATCCCGACCAGCCGCACCACGTTCCTCACCATGCCGACGGTTCCCGACCCCGCCAACCCCAACGTGGTCCTCCCGGGCCCGGGAGCCGCGCCGCTGTTCACCAAGATCGCCGACGACGTCTCCCTCAGCGCGGACTCCACGCCGGCTGCGAGCAGGACCACGACGTCCAGGACGACCAGCCCGCGCAAGTCGGGATCCGCGTCCACCACCCGCACCAGCTCGGTGGCATCCCACCCGGCCACGACCGCGTCGACGAGCCCGACCCCGGTCGCCCCGTCCGGCAGCGACTTCCAGCAGACGGCGTCCGCCGGCGGGTGTGCCACGGTGAGCCAGCAGGCGACGGTCTCGATCAACGGAGTTCCCATGACGCCGATCCAGGCGTTCGCGGACTCGCCCACGGTGCCACTGTCCGCGCCCTGACGCCGGGCGCCGTGTCGACGAGCGACGGCGCGGCACGGACGGCGGACGGTCCGGTCGAGCATCCCCGGCCGTCAGCCTGACCACCGTCCCCTGCCGATCAGGGCTGCAGCAGCTTCACCGACAGGGTGGATCCTCCCGCTCGGAGGGTCCAGGTGCCGTCGTTGCCGGGCTGCAGGGTCCACGAGCGCTCACCGGTGGGGGAGTCGCTGGGCCGGGTTGCTTCGAGGCCCTCCCTCCCGGCCGTCAGCTGGTCGCCCGAGCTCACGTTGGTCACGAGATAGCCGGCCGTCGACGTGGCGGCGACGGGAGCGACCCTCCACACCTGGCACGCCTGCGCGGCGCGCCGCTGGAACCTCACGCCGGAGCCCTCCGGATGATGGGACACGCACCCGGTCACACCGAGCGTCTTATCGCCCTCGGTGGGACTCGCGAGCAGCACCGGGCCCAGGGGGTCGAAGCGGAACTGTTGGTCGGAAGCCCCTGTGGGCGCGTCGATGGCGATGTTGGTGCCTGGGACCGTCGGATCCCCCTCCGCCGTCCACGACCTCCCGCCCGCCTGGATGGTGGAGATCGTCGAGTACCCGTCGGACGCCGGAGCGAACGACCACCGCTGACAGGGATTGCTGCCGAGGAACCCGATCCATCCCCACTGGGCGACGTTCGCGCCGTCGGTGTTGTTGCACCCGGCGTCCTCGGCCACGTCGTTGGAAAACCTGTTGAGGATGCGGGCGCCGACGTCACGGTTGCTCAGCTGCCACTGTTGACAGAGGGTGCCGAGATCGGTCCCGAGGGCGACGTTCGCTCCCTCGTACCCGCAGCCGGCGTTCTCGACCACGGTCGAGGCCCCGCGGGGACTGATCGTCACGTACGCGTCACCGTGGCCGATGGAGATGCTGGGGTTGAGCGGGTAACTGGCGTGCGGCCACCCGTCGGCTGCCCAGCTGAGGGTGCGGACGTTCAGCTTCGGCGTCCCGTTGTCGGTCGCGTCGTAGTAGTGGTTGACCAGGATGTCGGGGCGTCCGCCGGTGCCCAGGAGCACGTCCGCCCCGCCGGCGCCGACGAACTCGTTGTAGCCGCGCATCACCTCGGTGCCGCCCTTGTCGTTGAGCATCGGGACGCCGGTGGCGTCGACGTAGGGGCCGGTGATCGCCTGGGAGCGGGCGACGACCGTGCGGTAGTCGCTCTCGACGCTGCGGCAGCAGTAGTCGAACGACAGGAACAGGTAGTAGTAACCGTCGTGGTAGACGATGGACGAGTTCTCCTCGGCGTCCGGCGCCGCCCGCTCGGCGATGTGCACTGCGGGGTCC
>JAJYQH010000175.1 GCA_021794705.1 Actinomycetes bacterium
GATGACGAGCACGTCGATGTCCCCCGCCGTCGCGATGATGCGCCGCGCGAGGCCGGGTCCGAGCGCCCTGCGCCACCACCCGCCGCGGGCGGCCCCCACGACGATCTGGCTGGCGTTGAGCGCCTGAGCGGTCTGCACCACGGCCGCGGCGGTGTCGTCGGCGCTGACCGTGTGGTAGTGACCTCCGAGCTCCGAGGTGAGCAGCCGCTGCGCGACCATGCCGGTGATGGACGCCGCCCGCAGCCCGTCCGCGCTGGCCACGTACACCGCGTGCAGTTCGCCGCCGACGCCGCGCGAGGCGATCCGAGCGCCCCGGCGCAGCAGGCGCGGGGCGTCGGAGCCGTCGGTCAGCGCGACCAGCACCCGCTCCCGGGTGGGCCACGCCGTGGCGATGCCCTTCTCCTCGCGGTAGCTGGTGATGGTCTCCTCGACCCGGTCGGCGAGCCAGACGAGAGCCAGTTCGCGGAGTGCGCTCAGGTTGCCGGGCCGGAAGTAGTTGCCGAGCGCGGCGTCGACCCGGTCGAGGGGGTACACATGGCCGTGCGCGAGCCGGCGCCGCAGCGCCTCCGGCGTCATGTCGACCAGTTCGATCTGGTCGGCCGAGCGCACCACGTCGTCGGGCACCGTCTCCCGCTGGGTCGTCCCGGTGATGTTCTGGACGGCGTCGTTCAACGACTCCAGGTGCTGGATGTTGACCGTGCTGATGACGTTGATGCCCGCCTCGCGCAGGTCTTCGACGTCCTGCCACCGCTTCTCGTGGGCCGACCCGGGGGCGTTCGTGTGGGCGAGTTCGTCGACGAGCACGAGGGCGGGTTCGCGGGCGACGATGGCCGCCGTGTCCATCTCCTCCATCCGGGTCCCCCGATAGACGACGGTGCGCCGGGGCACCACCTCGAGCCCGTCGGCCGCCTGGGCCGTGAACGCCCGCCCGTGCGTCTCGAGGAAGCCGATGACGACGTCCTGCCCGCGCTCGCGGCGGCGCCGCCCCTCGTCGAGCATGGCCACCGTCTTGCCCACCCCCGGCGCGGCACCGAGGTAGATCCGCAGCGACCCGCGGGGCACGGCGCGCCTAGCCCCGGAGGGCGGCGAGCCGCAGGTTCAGGTCGAGCACGTCGACGCGGGGCTCCCCGATGAACCCCAACGTCCGCGGCCGTACCGACGCGGTGACGAGCGCGGTGACCTCCGCCCGGGGGACGCCGCGGAGCCGCGCGATCCGGGGCACCTGCCAGTAGGCGTAGGCCGGGGAGATGTCGGGGTCGAGGCCCGAGGCGGACGCCGTGAGCGCGTCGGCGGGGACCGGGCCCACCGCGTCCGGGTTGTCCCGCAGCAGCCGCTGCCGCAGCTCGTTCACCGCCGCGACCTCCCGGGGATCGTCGATGGCCAGATTGGTGCCCCCGGACGCCGACCCCGAGTAGTCGCTCGCGGACGGGCGTCCCTGGAACCATTGTTGCCCCGAGTACGCCTGACCGAGCAGCGACGACCCGATCACCCGCCCGTCCACCGACACGAGCGACCCGTCGGCGCGGTGCGGCATCGTCAGCTGGGCGATGCCCGTCACCAGCAGGGGGTAACCGAACCCCAGCAGCACGGTCATGACGACCAGCACCCGCACCGCGGCGGCCAGCTGTCGGAGGACGGCGCTCATCGGGCCAGCCCCGGGACGAGGGAGACGACGAGGTCGAGCAGCTTGATCCCGAGGAACGGTGCCACCAGCCCTCCGAGTCCGTAGACGAGCAGGTTGCGCGACAGCATCGACGCGGCGCTCATCGGGCGGTACCGGACGCCGCGCAGCGCCAGGGGGATGAGCGCGACGATGATCACGGCGTTGAAGATGACCGCCGACAGCATGGCCGACTCCGGGCTGTGCAGCCGCATCACATTGAGCCGTTCGAGCCCCGGGAAGATGCCCGCGAACATCGCCGGGATGATCGCGAAGTACTTGGCCACGTCGTTGGCGATGGAGAAGGTGGTGAGCGCTCCCCGGGTGATGAGCAACTGCTTGCCGATCGCGACGATGTCGATGAGCTTGGTCGGGTCGGAGTCGAGGTCGACCATGTTCCCGGCCTCCTTGGCCGCGGACGTGCCGGTGTTCATGGCCACGCCGACATCGGCCTGGGCGAGGGCGGGTGCGTCGTTGGTGCCGTCACCGGTCATCGCGACGAGCCGGCCGCCCGCCTGCTCGCGGCGGATGAGGGCGAGCTTGTCCTCGGGTGTCGCCTCGGCGAGGAAGTCGTCGACCCCGGCCTCCTCCGCGATCGACCGCGCCGTGAGGGGGTTGTCGCCGGTGATCATCACCGTCCTGATCCCCATCCGGCGCAGTTCGCTGAAGCGTTCCTGCATGCCGGTCTTGACGATGTCCTTCAGCTGGACGACGCCCAGTTCGCGCGGGGGCTCCCCCGGCCGCCAGACGGCCACGCTGAGCGGCGTCCCGCCCTCTCCGGCGACGCCGTCACCGAGGGTGCGGGCCTGCGCCGACGCGGTGCCGCCCCACTCCCGCACCCAGGTGGCGACCGCCCCGCCGGCGCCCTT
>JAJYQH010000322.1 GCA_021794705.1 Actinomycetes bacterium
ATCTTCGCACGGCTTCACCTTCGACCAGTGGCGACGCAACCCGTCGGACGAGCCGATCTGGCGCGACGCCCTGCTCGACCGGATCGAACGCACGGTCGAGCGGGACAAGAACCACCCGAGCATCATCATGTGGTCGCTCGGCAACGAGGCCTACCGCGGCGACAACCTCGCCGCGATGGCCGCGTGGATCAAGCGGCGCGACCCGAGCAGGCTGGTGCACTACGAGAACGACTACACGGTCGACTACGTCGACGTGTACTCGCGGATGTACCCGTCGACCGACGAGGTGGAGGCGATCCTCACGGGGGGTCCGGCGTCGTTCGGGGGCCCGCGCTCCCACGAGTTCGGGCTCAGCCCCGCCCAGAACGCGGCGATCCTCACCAAGCCGTTCGTCATGTGCGAGTACCTGCACGCGATGGGCACCGGCCCGGGAGCGATCGAGGAGTACATCGCGCAGATGGGCCACCCGCGCCACGCGGGCGGCTTCGTCTGGGAGTGGCGCGACCACTCGCTGGTCCGCGGCATCGGCGACGACCGGCTCGCCTACGGCGGTGACTTCGGCGAGCGCGTGCACGACGGCAACTTCGTCTGCGACGGTCTGGTCGACGCGTACTCGCGCCCGCGCACCGGCCTGGTCGCGTGGGCCAACGCGGTGGCCCCGTTCACCGCCGTCCACGTCGGCGGCGGCTCGGTGGTGGTCCGCAACACCAGCCACAGCCGCGACGGCGAGGGCCTGGTGCTCGCGTGGCAATTGGTCGGCGACGACGGGGAGGTCGACGACGGCCAGGTCCCCCTCGACGCGCTGGCACCCGACCAGGAGGCCTCGCTGCTCGTCGACGACCTCGACGCCGCCGTCCAGCGGCACGGGGGGTGGCTCCAGCTCGCGATCCTCGACCCGCAGGTCAGCGGCATCGAGGCGCGCCTGCCCCGCCAGGTGGACGCCGCCGGCTCCGACCTGCTGCCCGGGATCGGCGAGAACGACCTGCTCGGACGCCGGGTGCTCAGCCTGCGCGAGTCGCGGGTGGGCACCGCGCCGGTGCCGAGCGCGCCGGCGTCCGGTGGCTCGGGCGTGGGGGTCGACTCCCGCGGACGGCTCACCCAGTGGGGCGATGAGGAGGGCGTGCTCGTCGAACCGTGCTTCTGGCGGGCTCCCACCGACAACGACCGGGGCACCTTCGGGGCCGACTCGTGGAGCGCCGAGGGCACCACGAGCCCGTTCGGCGGCGGGTCGAGCGCGGCGCGCTGGCAGATGCTGCGCCTCGATCAGGCCGAGCACCGGGTCGTGTCGGTGAGCCGCGAGGACGCCGCCACGGTCGTCACCCTGCGCACCGGCGCCCCCTCGTGGTCGTGGACCGTCGACAGCGTGCTGCGGTTCAGCCCGGTGGAGGGCGGACTGCGCCTGCAGGCCGACCTGACGCCGCGCGGCACCCTGCCACCGGTCCTCCCCCGCATGGGCCTCCGCCTGCCCCTGCCCCTCGAGTTCGACCAGCTCACGTGGACCGGCACCGGCCCGACGATCAGCTACGTCGACCTGCGGGGTGGCGCCCGGCACGGGCGCTTCGTCGGGACGGCGTCCGATGCGTGGGAGCCGACGATCCGGCCGCAGGAGGCGGGCAACCACCTCGACCTCGCCGACCTGCGGATCACCGACGGCGAGCGGACGCTGGTCGTCACCCGCACCGGGCCCGATCCCTTGTCGTTCAGCCTCGCCCCCGCCTCGGCGGAGGAGATGGCCGGGGCGGGTCACTGGGACGAGATCGAGTCGGGACGCCGCTGGCTGCACCTCGACGCCTTCCAGCACGGCATCGGGTCGCGTTCCTGCGGCCAGGACGTGCTGCCCCAGTACGCCGGCTCCCCGCGTCACGCGCAGCTCGACGTCACCTTGACCTGGGAGTAGTCCCCCGGTCCCCGGCGGCTGGCGTTGTCGACGCTGTTGCTGGCGATCTCTGCCGAATCGGCGGAGAAATCGCCAGCAACAGCAGAGATCGCCAGCCGCTCGAACCGGGGACGCGGGCAGCACCCTCCCGGACATGACGAAGGGCGGGACGGCACTGGTCACGTTGCCGTCCCGCCCTTCAGGTTCCCGGCGCCAGGCGGGACGCCGGGAACCGGCTCAGGGCACCCGCACCGTCGAGCGGACGCGACAGCCGTCCGCCGACACCGTGACGCTGAGCGCGCGCCGGGAGGCGACGTCGATCTGGAACTGCCGGGTTTCCCCGGCCGCCAGGCTCTCGGCGAGCGGTACCGGGTGCGCGGACGGGTCGCGCCCCACGACGGGTGCGGCGATGTCGCGGGTCGAGGCCCCGTCGATGTACTCGACGGCGGCGAGCCGCAGGTCCCTCAACTCGGTGGAGCCGGTGTTCGTCACCGAGACGGTCACCCGCTGCTGCGGCCCCCGGAGTGCCCGGGACGCCGTGACCCTCGCCTCCCCGGGGGTCGGGTTGCCACCCTCGTCGACCGCGAGCAGGATCGTGTCCCAGCCCGGACCCTTCCCGTTGTTCGCGGCCGGCCCATGGTGGAACGT
>JAJYQH010000180.1 GCA_021794705.1 Actinomycetes bacterium
AGCTGGCCGAACCCGACGTCGTCGAGGTGTTCGTCCCCCATCCGCTCCGCACTCCGGCCGGCGGCCCGTGGAGGTTCATCACCTCGGAGCGCCGAGGACGGGGCGACCCGCCGAGAACCCTGCTCGACGAGACGGTGCTCGACGTGGTGAGCCGGATGGAGCGCGAAGGGGACGTCCTCTCGCTGCTCGCCGACGTCGTCTCCGGACGCCGAACCACCCCGGACCGTCTTCTGGCGGCCCTCGAGGAGCGTCCCCGCCTCCGCCACCGCCGTCTGCTCCGGCAGGTTCTGGGAGACGTCGGGGACGGCGTCCACAGCGTCCTCGAGCGGGCGTACCGGCGCGACGTCGAACTGGCCCACGGCCTTCCCGACGGACGCCGTCAGGTCCGGCTGGCGGGACGCTCGGACGTCCTCTACGAGGAGTGCGGCGTCGTCGTCGAGCTGGACGGCCGGCTTGGGCATGTTGGGGCGGGTGTGTTCCGGGACCTCGACCGCGACAACCGCACCATGCTGAGCAATCTGCTGACCCTCCGCTTCGGGCACCACGACGTCACCAGCCGACCGTGCGACGTGGCCGACCAGGTGGGCCGGGCCCTCGCGGCGCGGGGGTGGGATGGTGCGGTGCACGCCTGCCGACGCTGTCGCCGAGCGCGTGCCAGTTAGCCTTCGACGTTCGCCACCGTAGTCGGTGGTCAACGTCGAACTGATCGGACCCGGCGGGTCAGGCGCCGGCCCAGAAGGCGCCGAGCGCCCGGGTGAGGTACCAGGGGTCGTCGACGCCGCAGAGCTCGCGGGCCGAGTGCATGCTCAGCAGCGGGATGCCGACGTCGACCGTGGTGACACCGAGCCGGGTCGCCGACAGCGGCCCGATGGTCGAGCCGCAGGGCACGGAGTTGTTCGAGACGAAGGGCTGGCTCGGCACGTCGGCCGCCTCGCACGCCCGCAGCCAGACCGCGGCGCCGGCGGCGTCCGTGGCGTAGCGCTGGTTGGCGTTGATCTTCAGCAGCGGGCCGGCGTTGACGATCGGCTCGTGGGCCGGGTCGTGCATGTGAGCGTAGTTGGGGTGGATGCTGTGACCGGCGTCGGCCGAGACGAGCACCGAGCGGGCGAGCATGGCCGCGTACGCGTCGTCCCGGACGCCGAGCAGCCCGGCGAGGCGCCTGAGCACGGTCGCGAGAAAGGGTCCCGAGGCGCCGCTGCGGGTCGACGAGCCGACCTCCTCGTGGTCGAAGCAGGCGAGCACGGCGATGTCGGACGCCGGCGCGGCGTCCAGCAGGGCGGTGAGCCCGGCGAACACCGACGAGAGGTTGTCCATCCGGGGCGCGGCGAAGAGGTCCTCGGCGAGCCCGAACACCGCGGGCGACTCGGTCGGGAAGGCGACGATGTCGAAGTAGGCCAGCTCGTCCCGCTCGATCCGCGCCTGCGCGCACAGGGCGGCCAGCACGTCGGCCGGCTGAGGGCCGACCCCGGTGACCGGGAGCAGGTTCTGCTGCTTGTCCAGGTGCAGGTTGTCGTTGACGCTGCGGTCGAGGTGCGGCGCGAGTTGGGGGATGCGCAGGATCGGCCGGGTGCGCACGAGGTGCTGCTCGCCGCTCATCGTGGCGAGTCGTCCGGCCAGGCCGAACTCGCGGTCGAGCCATGAGTTGAGCAGCGGGCCGCCGTAGACCTCCATGCCCACCTGCTGCCAGCCGTGCCGGGTGACGTCGGGGTGGGGCTTGAGCTTGAAGCCGGGAGAATCGGTGTGCGCCCCGACCATGCGGAACCCCGCGCTCTCGCCGACCACGTCGGGCACCGACCAGGCGACCACCGCCCCGTCACGGACGACGAAGCCGCGGCCGACGGCGTCCGTGCCCCACGGGCTGCGCTCGTCGAGCTCGGTGAACCCGGCGGAGATCAGCTGCTCGGCGACCGCCCGGGCCGCATGAAAGGAGCTGGGTGCACTGTCGATGAAGTCGGAGAAGGCACTGATGTGGGCCACGGCGTCGTCGTGAGGCATGGTGCCCATCCTGTCCCTCCTGCTCGGACGCCTCAACGCGCCCCGCGGGCACGAAGCCGGCGGGTGGGCGTGGCGGTCCCGAAACTGTCGGACGCCTCCGGCAGAGTGAACGGCATGGATGGCCTGTCGTTCCTGCTCCTGCTCACCGGGCTGCTGCTCGGTCTCGTCGTCGGCGCCCTCGCCGCGTGGCTGGTGCTGCGGTCGCGGGTCGACGCGCGGGTGCACGCGGACGCCGCCACCCTCGCCGACCTGCGGGCCGACGCGTCGGCCGCCCGCAGCGAGGCCGCCCAGTCCCGGGCGGCGCTCGCCGACGCGCGCGGCGAGGTGGAGCGCCGGCGGGCCGAACTCGCCCAGGTCGACGCCGACCAGGCGCGTCATGCGGTGGCGGTGTCCGAGGCCAACGAGCGGGCGGCCCGGGCGGTGGGTGAGCGGGCGCAGGTGGAGGCCCGACTCGCCGCCGCGGAAGCGGAGCGCGACGCCGCGATCGCCCGGGCGCGTGAGCTGGCCGCCGACCGCGACAGCCTGG
>JAJYQH010000038.1 GCA_021794705.1 Actinomycetes bacterium
GATCTCCCCCACCCGAACTCGGTGAAGGAACCCCTCCACGAAGGACAACTGATGTGGCCGATCCTGCGTGACAACTACCCCCTTCTGCTCCAGGGCCTGCTGACCACTCTGGAACTCACGGTCGTGGGGTTCGTCGGCGCGTTCCTGCTCGGCACCGTGCTGGCGATCTTCCGGGTGAGCCCCGTGCGGCCGCTGCGCATCGTGGGCACGGTCTACGTCGAGTTCTTCCGCAACATCCCGCTGCTCAGCCTCATCGTCCTGGTGACCTTCGGGCTCCCCGACGTCGGGCTGCTGCTCCCGCTGTTCTGGAGCGGCGCGGTCTCGCTGCTGCTCTCGGGCGCGGCCTTCGTCTGCGAGACCGTCCGGTCGGGAATCAACACGGTCGCCATCGGCCAGTCGGAGGCGGCCCGGGCGCTCGGCATGGGCTTCACCACCCAGCTGCGCTACGTCATCCTCCCCCAGGCGTTCCGCACCATGGTCCAGCCGCTGGTCAATGTGTTCATCGGCGTGCTGATCGGCTCGTCGCTGTGCGCCGTCGCCGGGGTCGCGGACATCACCAACGTGACCCAACAGCTGAACATCCAGTACGCCGCCGCGGTCGTGCTGTTCCTCATCTCCGGCGCGGTCTACCTGATCTTCGCGCTCGGCGCGGGCGGCCTCGGCGCCCGCCTCGAGAAGCGGTTCTCGGGCACCCCGCGCCCCACCCTGGCGACCCCCGCCGAGCGGCGGGTGGGAGCATGAGCGCGCACGCCACCCGGGTGCTCTTCGACGAGCCGGGGCCCCGCGGACGCCGGACCATCCGCCTGTGGTCGGTCGTCGTGTCGCTGCTTGCCGCCGGGCTGATCGCCCTGGCGCTGTGGCAGTTCTACAACAACGACCAGCTCGACCCGGTGAAGTGGCAGATGTTCGGCCAGGCCACCACCCTGAAGTTCCTCGGATCGGGCCTCAAGGGCACGTTCCTCACCACCCTGGTCGCCGCGGTGGTCGCCTTCCCGCTCGCGCTGCTGCTGGCCCTCGGGCGGTTGTCGCACGCCCGCGTGGTGGCGCGCCCGGCGACCGCATGGATCGAGTTCTTCCGGTCCGTGCCGATGCTGCTCGTCGTCTACTTCTTCCTGCTGGCGCTCCCCCGGGTGCAGATCGGCGGACAGTCGCTCAACCTGCCGGTCTTCTGGATGCTCGTCGTCCCGATGATCCTCGTGAGCTCGGCGTCCAACGCGGAGGTGTTCCGGGCCGGCATCCTCGCGGTCGACAAGGGCCAGTCGGAGGCGGCGGCGTCCCTCGGCATGACCCGGGGGCTGTCGATGCGCCTGGTCGTCCTGCCTCAGGCCTTCCGGCTGGTGCTCCCCAACCTGCTCACCGGGCTGGTCTCCCTGCTCAAGGACTCCACCCTCGGCTACGTCGTGAGCTACCCCGAGCTCATGCAGCAGGGACGGGTGCTCACCGCCTTCACCCACTACCTCATCCAGACCTACCTCGTCGTGGCGGTCGTCTTCGTCGTCATCAACCTGCTGCTCACCCAGCTCGCGCACCGCCTGCAGGCCCGCATCACCCGCCGCGCCACGCCGTCTCCCGACGCCGCCCAGGAGCTCGAGACCGAGAGCTTCGCCTGACTGGTCCCCTCCCTTCGGGCGTAGTGAGGGGCGGAGTCATCGCCTAGCGTCGAGAGACCGGTCGCCGGACCCGGCGCCCGATCCCCACAGAACGGAGACGTCCATGGGACTCGATGACAAGATCGACAACGCGGCCGAGAAGGCCAAGGGCAAGGCCAAGGAGGGCGTCGGTGAGGCAACCGACGACCAGGGCCTCAAGACCGAGGGCCAGGCGGACCAGTCCGCCGCCGACCTCAAGCAGGCCGGCGAGAAGGTGAAGGACGCCTTCAAGAAGTGAGTTCCGGCTTGTCCTGACGGCGATGGCGGCGCGTAGGGTCGGAGGAGGACCTCGAACGAAGGAGTACCACGATGTCCACCCCGATGCCCCCGCGCGTCACCATCGCCCAGGGCGAACTCGAAGGCGTGTGGCGGGGCCCGTCGGCCGCCTTCCTCGGCATCCCGTTCGCCGAGCCGCCCGTGGGCGACCTCAAGTTCCTGGGGCCCGTTGCCGCGCGACGCTGGCAGGGCATCCGGCCGGCGACGGCCTACGGGCCCACTGCGCAACGGCGTCCGTTCGGCGCCGTCACCACCATCCCCGAGCCCTCCATCCCCGGTGACGACATCCTCACCGTCAACGTGTTCACACCCCAGCCCACCTGCGCCGGGGGCGGCCTTCCGGTGCTCGTATGGATCCACGGGGGCGGCTTCAAGGCCGGATCGCCGGCCAGCCCCTGGTACGACGGGGCGGCGTTCAACCGCGACGGCGTCGTCACCGTCACCATCGGCTACCGTCTCGGCTTCGACGGGTTCGGATGGGTGGGCGACGCCCCCCTCAACCGGGGCGTCCTCGACTGGATCGCGGCCCTCCAGTGGGTGCGCGACAACATCGCCGCGTTCGGCGGCGACCCTGGCCGGGTGACCATCGCCGGC
>JAJYQH010000183.1 GCA_021794705.1 Actinomycetes bacterium
GGGTGAGCCAGATCGCGTCACTGTTCTCAGACATTCGCCGAATGTAACAAACCGCGCGGGCAGCCCCCAAGCGCCCGGCGCGCGCGGACGCCGTGAGCGGGGCGGCTACTAGGGGATGCGGCAGTTGGTGACGTTCGCCGACAGGGCCCGGCCGGTGGTGCGGACGCCCTGCGCGACGGTGGTGATGGTCGCCCCGCCGGCCTCCACCCGCACGTCGGTCTCCCCGACAGGGATGGCGTTGGTGCCCACCACCGTCAGCGTGCACACGGCCGGCCGGGTGGTGTCGGCCCGCTGCACGTCGACCTGCACGGTGGCCGTGTTATCGGACGTCGCCTGGAACCCCCTCACCTGGGCCGCGACGGCGGGCGTCGCGTACTGCAGGCCGGCCCACAGGGTCCAGCCGAGGAGGGCCGCGCCGACGACCACGACGAGGAGGATGCCCCAGGGGCCGGAGAGCCGCGACTTGGGGTAACGCCGGCGCAGCCTCGCGGCGTCCTCGGGGGACAGGAAGGGCCTGGCGGGGGCGTCGGGCTGGGGCACCTCCCCATTGTGGCGCACCGCCTCCCACCCTCTTCGCCCGTGTCTGCGCTCGTCGCGTTGGGGGCCGGGGGTTGCGTAGGTGACAATGGTGCGCATGTCCAGCGCCCGTGAGACAACGACGCCCGCCTCTGGCCTGCGCCTGCTGAATGTGCACGCCCACCCCGACGACGAGTCGAGCAAGGGGGCGGCGACGACCGCCAAGTACGTCGCCGAGGGCGTGCGGGTGATGGTGGCCACGTGCACCGGCGGCGAGCGGGGGGACGTGCTCAACCCGAAGATGGACCGCCCCGAGGTGTGGGAACGGATCGGCGAGATCCGCCGCGCCGAAATGGACGAGGCCCGACGGGTCCTCGGCATCGAGCAGCGCTGGCTGGGGTGGGTCGACTCCGGGCTGCCCGAGGGCGACCCGCTGCCGCCCCTGCCCGAGGGGTGCTTCGCGCTCATGGAGGTGGACGAGGCGGCCGCGCCGCTCGTCGCCATCATCCGCGACTTCCGCCCGCAGGTGGTCACCACCTACGACGAGAAGGGGGGCTACCCGCACCCCGATCACATCATGTGCCACAAGGTCACCATGCGGGCGCTCGAGTTGGCCGCCGACCCCACCGCGCTGCCCGAGCACGGGGAGCCGTGGCAGGTCGCCAAGGTCTACTACCAGATGGGCTTCCACCGGCTGCGGTTCGCGGCGCTGGACGCCGCCATGCACGAGCACGGCCTCGAGTCGCCCTACCGCGAGCGGCTGGACGCGTGGCAGGACATGGAGTTCGAGAAGCGGATCACCACCTTCGTGCCCTGCGGCGACTTCTACGAGGTGCGCGACGCCGCCCTCAAGGCGCACGCCACCCAGATCGACCCCGACGGGCACTGGTTCGCGGTGCCCACCCGGATCCAGCGGATGGCCTGGCCCACCGAGGACTTCGAGCTCGTCCGCAGCACCGTGCCGACCGCGATCCCCGAGGACGACCTGTTCGCGGGCCTGCGCGGCGAGCCGCTCCCCGATCGGTCCGAGGGCTACGTGCTCTGAGCGGCGTCCCCGGTGAGGGGACGCCGGTGAAACGGCCTTCGACGCCGCGGGCCGGCGTCGGATAGCCTCAGCGCATGCTGTCCCTCGTCCCAGCCTTGGTCGTGCTCGCCGTGACGGCGGGGGTGTGGGCGTTCGTGGCGTTCATCGCGATCGTCGTGTTCGCGCTGGTCGCGTTCACGAGCCTGTCCCGGCACCTGCGCCGGAGCCGGCGTCCCTGGCCGGGCGAGCCCGGCTACCACGACGACCAGGACGACCCCCGGCCGGGTCCCCGGTGAAACGCGGCGACGCGATCCCTCCCGAGCTGGAGGCCGACGCCCGGCTCGTCGTGGGGGTCCTGAGCCCCGACCTCGACGTGCTGCTGCGCTCCGACGACGAGGACGTGCTCGCCGAGCGCCTCGTCCGGCTGCACGTGGCCGGCGGCACCCGCAGCGACGCCGAGGAACTCGACACGGCGGTGAACCACATGGTGGTGGGACGCCGCATCTCGCTGTGGGAGCTCGGCGCGCGGCTCGCGATCATCCTCGCGACGCTCGCCATCGTCGTCGCCGCCGGGCTGGTGGCGGCGTCCTTCGCCGGCCAGGCCTTCCCGAGATTCGTCCCGGTGAGCTGGCTGCTGTGGCCCCCCGCGCCCCGCGTGTTCACGTGGATCCTGCTGCTGCTCGTCGGCGCGGTGCTGCTCGGCTACGTCGCCGTGTGGCTGCGGTCGACCGACCGCCTCCGGCTCGCCCGGCTGGCCTGCCGGGTCGCGGCCGTGCACGAACTGGACAGCTGGCCCGGGCTGCTGCTCGACGCACCGTTCCTCGCGGTCGGGGCCCGGTGGAGCTATCCGGGCTGGACCCTGGGCATCGCGGCCCTGTTGCTCGCCGCGGCGTCGGTGTTCGCCGGTGCGGGATCGGTGCTGGGTTGGATCGTCGTCGTCGTGTGGATCGTCGTCGGCGTCGCCCTTGTCCGGCGCT
>JAJYQH010000042.1 GCA_021794705.1 Actinomycetes bacterium
GGGCGCCCGGAACTGCAGCGCCATGACGACGAGTCCGGCGTTCATCAGGGCCACCGCCCGGCCATCGACACGGCGCCGAGCGCGGCGACCACCGCGAACCCCAGGGCGTACATGGCGTACTCGGCGGTGACCTCCTTGCGCACCTTCTCGTAGCCGACGCTGCTCTTGAGGTCCTTGTAGGCGCTGTCCAACTGGCCGGCCGACTTCGCCGAGACCTCGCGCCCGCCCGTCTCCTGGCTGATCTGGGTCAGCAGCGCCGGGTCGGGCGGCACCCGGTAGCGCTGGGAGTCGAGGTCGACGTAGCCGTTCTCGGTGCCGTAGGCGATCGTGTAGATCGGCACCTGGGCCTGCTTCGCGGACGCCGCGGCGGCGAGCGGGTCGCTGCCGGCCGTGTTCGTCCCGTCGCTGAGCATGACGACCATGGCCGGGGCCGCCGTCTTGTTCGGACCCAGCGGGGCCTCCTTGATCGCCTTGAGTGAGGAGTGGATGGCATCGCCGATGGCGGTGCCGTCCGCGAGCTCGAGGTGGGTGATCGCGCGGTGGATCGCATCCCTGTCGATGCTCGGGGGCATGACGATCTGCGGCTTGCCCGACAGCGCCACGACGGCGACGTTGTACTGGCTGGGCAGTTGGTCGATGAAGCTCTCCGCCGCCTGCTTGGCGACGTCCAGCCGGTTGGGCTTCACGTCGACGGCGCCCATCGACCGGGAGATGTCGATGACGACGACGACGGTGGCCCGCTCGCGCGGCACCTTCTCCACGCCCAGCGGGCGGGCCCACGCCATGGTCAACGCGACGAGACTGGCGAGCGACATGGCGACGGCGACGTGGCGCCGCCACTGGGTCTGCTTCGGCATCACCGCACCGAGGATCGCGGTGTTGGTGAACCGGACGCTGCTCCGCCCCTTCATCCGGATGGCGAGGATGTAGGCGAGCAGCAGCAGCGGCGGCACGAGCAGCACCCACAGCCGGCCGGGACTCGCGAACTGCGGCAGGCTCACCAGCGGCACGAGCGGGCTCACTTGGCGACCCCCTGCGGGGGCTGGTGCAGGGCGCCGGCCGTGCGGCGGTAGGTGAGGACGAACCGGGCGATGTCCTGCACCCAGTCGCGGTCGGTGCGCAGTTGCAGGTGCCCGACGCCGGCCCGCCGCATCGCCTGCCGGATGCGGTCGCGCTGGGCGGCGCTCGCGGCGTTCATCCGGGCGCGCGCCACCCGGTCGGAGGTGTTGACGTAGCGGGCGAAGTCGGATTCGGGGTCTCTGATGAGCAGTTCGCCCATGTCGGGGAAGTCGAGCTCGCGGGCGTCCACGACCTCGATGCACAGCACCTGGTTGCGCACCGAGAGCCGGCGCAGCGGACGCTCCCAGTCGGGCGGGGTGTTGGGGTTGAGCTCCGGGTCGACCGGGCTGAGGAAGTCGGAGACGACCACGCGCATGCCCCGGCGCGGCTGGGTGCGGACCAGCCGTTCGATGCCGCGGGCCAGCGTCATCGAGCCTTCGGCGTGGTCGGGGACGATCGGGTCGTCGAGCAGCTTGCGCAGCAGGGCGTACAGCGCGGTGCGGCCCGACCGGGCCGGCAGCTGGCGGATGCCGTCGGGGTGCATGACCATGCCGCCGAACCGGTCGCCCATCCGCTGGCTGAGGAACCCCAGGGTGGCGATCGCCGCGATGCCGAGGTCGCGCTTGGTGACACCCTCCGTGCCCCAGTTCATCGACGGGGTGGCGTCGAGCAGGGCCCACACCTCCAGTTCCCGGTCGGCGATGGTGTCCCGCACGTGCGGCACCGACGTCCGGGCGGTGACCGCCCAGTCCATCCGGCGGACGTCGTCCTGCCCCGGCTGGTAGACCCGCGCATCGTTCATGTCCGATCCGGGACCGGGCAGCAGCCCGAGATGGTCGCCGTGGAGGAACCCTTCGAGCCGGCGGACGACGGTGAGCTCGAGACGGTGCAGGGCGGCCTCGGGAGCCAGCTTGTGCAGTGGCAGGGTGGCCCGCTCCGGGGAGCGCAGCAGGCTGATCGCGGCGCCGAGATCGGCGTCACGGTCCGCCGCGGGATCGGGGGTGCGGGGCATCGGCGCCGGGCTCAGTTGTGGAACTCGGGGCTGTGGCTGTGCTGGTCGTGCCGCGCCTGGCGCTGCTGGGAGTTCCAGACCGGAGTGGGCGGCGGAACCATCGCCAGCACCCGGTCGACCACCTGGATCGACTCGATGTTGTCGGCCACGGCGTCGAAGCTCAGCACGAGCCGGTGCGCCATGACGTCGCGGGCCACCGCCTGCACGTCGGTAGGCAGCACGTAGTCGCGTCCGTGGATCAACGCGAGGGCGCGGGCGGCCGCGACCAGGCCGAGCGTCGCACGGGGCGAGCAGCCGACCTGGATGACGGGCACGAGGTCGGGCATGCCGAAGTCGGCCGGGTTCCGCGTGGCCAGCACCAGGCGGACGATGTACTCGGCGACGAGGTTGTGCACGAACACCGCGGACGCCTGCTCCTGCAGGGCCAGCACCTTCTGGGGGTCGAGCACCGGTGTGGGCTCGGGCGGCGTCACGCTCATCCGGCGGAGGATCTCGAACTCCTCGTTCCCACGCGGATACGGCACGTCGACCTTGAGCAGGAACCGGTCGCGCTGCGCCTCCGGCAGCGGGTACACGCCCTCGCTCTCGATCGGGTTCTGGGTGGCGATGACGATGAAGGGCTTCTTCGCGGGGTAGGTGGTGCCGGCGATCGACACCTGGCGTTCGGCCATGAGCTCGAGCATCGCCGACTGCACCTTGGCCGGTGCCCGGTTGATCTCGTCCGCGAGCACGAAGTTGACGAACACCGGTCCGAGTTCGGTGTCGAACCGCTCCGTGGACGCCGAGTAGATGCGGGTGCCGACGATGTCGGAGGGCACGAGGTCGGGGGTGAACTGGACGCGGGCGAACTCGCCGCCGACCACGGTCGCGAAGCTGCGCACGGCGAGGGTCTTGGCCACGCCGGGAACTCCTTCGAGGAGGATGTGGCCCTTGGCCAGCAGCCCCACCATGAGCTGCTCGACCATGTGCTCCTGGCCCACGATCACCCGCTGCACCTGCCCGATCGCCTCACCGAGGAGTCGCGCGGCCTCCTGGGTCGGCGTCCTCGGCTGTCCGGTGGCGGCGGGGCGTGCCGGGGCCGGAGGCTGGGGGCCGTTCTGGTACGGCTGGCCGGGTGTCGTCACGAGATCTCCTGTACGCCCACGGATGGTTTCCCCCGCCGCGCGGCGGGTGCACCAGGCTTCCGGCAAGCGGTCCGGGAGCCGGAGCGCCGACTCGACGACGCTGCAGACACGATACCCGTCCCGACTGAGGGTGCCGCTCGTCCGGGCCCGGCGGCCCGGACCAGGTGCACCGGGGCCGCCATGCGTCCCCTGAGCGGCTGGCGATCTCTGCTCCGGCTGGCGTTCTCGACGCCGGATCGGCAGAAGTCGCCAGCAACGACGTCGAGATCGCCAGCCGCAGCAACCGGGCCACCGGACGCCGGCGGCCCACCCAGGCCGACGGTTCCCGGTCACGACGTGTGGTCGCGCGGCAACGTGTGGTGTCATTGGGTGCGATGTCCGACTCCCCTCTCCCTCCCGCCGGATCCCGAGCAAGCGTCCTGTTCGGACCGCTGCTCGACATCGACCCGCCCAAGGTCGGTGACTTCTGGCTGGACGCCCGGGCCGTCGTGCGCCCCAGCGGGGTGGCCTATCTCGGTCACGACGACGACAACTCCCCCGTCCTGCTCGTGGTGCTCAGCGACGGTGCGTCCCGCGATCCCGGCGCCCGGGAGCGGCTCGCCGGCGAGGTGAACCGGCTGCACGTCGACACCGTCGTGGCCAGGGGCGGCCAGGGACAGGATGAGGGACGGCTGGCGACGAAGTTCCGGGGCGAGGACGACGACCCGGTCGGCCCGCAGCAGGCGCCGATCGCCCCGTGGGTCGCCCTCGCCTATGACGGCTCGACGGCGGCGCTCGCCGAGGCCGACCGGCTGCTCGCCTCGGTCGCTCTCGTCGGCACCCGCCAGTTGGGCTCGATGGCCGGGCCCGACTACCGCCTCTCCTGGATCGACAACAGCGCGCCCGGGCACGGCCGGCTCTGGCCGCTGCCCTGGCCCGGCCGGCACGACCGGGCGGGATGGATCACCATCCTCGTGAGCTGGCTGCTCATGGTGCTGCTCGCCGCGATCGCGGTGCTCATCGCCGTGTTGTTGTTCCAGAACGCGCCCCCCGAACCGCCCCAGCCGCCCGTGCCGACAGCATCGTCGGCGACGGCGTCCAGTTCGGCGAGCGGCTCGGCGTCCTCGTCGAAGGCCTCCAGCCCCGCCAGCCCGTCGAAGGGGTCGGGCTCGCCGTCGAAGCCGACGCCCACGTCGGGCTCGCCGTCGGCGAGCCGCAGCGCCTCGAGCAGCGGCTCCCCCACCTCCCCGTCGTCGCCGGGCAGCGCCGGCGAGGCGAGCGACCATCCGAGCATGAACTCGGCCAACCCCAGCGGGTCGTCGTCCGGCCTGGCCGGCACCACGCCTCCGAACCCGCGCCTGTGACATGCTCCCGGCCCTGATCGCCACCGACCTCGACGGCACCCTCCTGGGTCCCGACGGGCGGGTGTCGTCAGGCAACGCGGGCGCGCTGTGGCGCGCGCACCGGCTCGGTGTGCCGATCGCGATCACCACCGGCCGGCCGCTGCGGTGGCTGGCCGACCTGGAACCGATCGCCGCCACCCGCCCCCACGTCATCTGCAGCAACGGCGCGGTGCGGGTCGACATCGCCACGGGAGCGGTCGAGCGCCGCCACGTCGTGCCCCCGCCCGTCGGCCTCGAGGTGGTGGCCGAGCTCCGCGAGCAGCTCCCCGACGTGAGTTTCGCGGTCGAGGCGGGGCCGGGCTGGGGATGCGAGCCGAGCTTCCCGCTTCGGGGGGACGGCGTCGTTCCCGACGTGGTGGCCCCGATCGAGGAGCTGCTGGGCCTCGAGGTCGTCAAACTGCTCGTTGTCAGCCCTCGGCACGATAGCGACGCCCTCGCCGAGGCGCTCATCCCGGTCGTCGCGGAACGGCTCACCGCCACCTGGTCGATGACGGGGTCGCGCGGGCTGCTCGAGATCGGGCCGCCGGGTGTCAGCAAGGCCAGCGCGCTGCGCGAGCTGTGCGACGAGCTGGGCGTGGCCATGGCCGACGTCGTGGCCTTCGGAGACATGCCCAACGACCTCGCCATGCTGCGCGAGGTCGGCCACCCCTACGCCATGGCGAACGGGCACCCCGCCCTGCACGCCGAAGGGTTCCCCATCGCCCCGCATCACGGCGATGACGGGGTGGCCCAGGTGCTCGCCCGGGTGCTCGACGCGATCGGGTCGACGCCGGGTCAGCCGGCCTGAGCGACCCCGTCGACCACCAGCGTCCACCCCTCGCCGTCGCGGCCGCTCACCCGCGTGCCGGCCGCGTCGGTGACGATCTCGTAGCGTGCCGTCCGACCGTCCGGACGCCGCAGGGCGACGGTCCGCGTTCCGGGCTGCGGGCGATAGGCCTCGAGGTGCAGGTCGACCGCGTGGTCGTCGTCGGGACGCTGGGCGTCCGGCACCCGAGGGATGACCGACCCGGGGCGCACGTACAACGGCAGGCTGTCGAAGCCGTGGGTCTCGGTGAGCCAGCCGGGCCCCGTGGCGACCTCGCCGGTGAGCAGATGCGTCCACTCGCCCTCGGGCAGATAGAACGTCACCTCCCCTTCGGCCGAGAACACCGGTGCGACGAGGAGCGACTCGCCGAGCATGTACTGGTTCTCCAGAACCCGGCAGGTCGGGTCGTCCGGGAACTCCAGCACCATCGGCCGCAGTACCGGCAGCCCGCGCTCGTGGGCGATGTCGCCCATCGACTGCAGGTAGGGCATGAGCGACGCCTTGAGCCGGGCGAACTTCGCGGCCACGGCCACGGCCTCGTCGTCGAAGGCCCACGGCACCCGGTACGAGTTGGAGCCGTGCAGCCGGCTGTGCGAGCTCAGCAGCCCGAACGCCAGCCACCTCTTGAACACCGCGGGGTCGGGCGTGCCCTCGAAGCCGCCGATGTCGTGGCTCCAGTACCCGAACCCGGAACAGGCGAGCGAGAGCCCGCCGCGCAGCGTCTCGGCCATCGACGCGAAGCTCGACTCGTTGTCGCCGCCCCAGTGCACGGGGAACTGCTGGCCCCCGGACGTCGCGGAGCGCGCGAAGACGACCGCCTCGCCCGTGCCGCGCTCCCGTTCGAGCAGCTCGAACACCGTGCGGTTGTAGAGGTGCGTGTAGTAGTTGTGCATCCGGGCCGGGTCCGACCCGTCGTGCCACCCGACCTCGGTGGGGATCCGCTCGCCGAAGTCGGTCTTGAAGGTGTCGACACCGTCGTCGAGCAGCACCTTGAGCTTGCCGGCGAACCAGGCGGCGGCGTCCGGGTTGGTGAAGTCGACCAACCCCATGCCCGCCTGCCACATGTCCCACTGCCACACGTCGCCCTCGGGCGTGGTCACCAGATAGCCCTTGGCCGCGCCCTCCTCGAACAGGTACGACCGCTGCGCGATGTAGGGGTTGATCCACACCGAGACCCGCAGCCCCCGCTCGTGCAGCTTGGCGATGAGACCGCGGGGATCGGGGAAGGTCGCCGGGTCCCAGACGAAGTCGGACCAGTGGAAGGCGCGCATCCAGAAGCAGTCGAAGTGGAACACCGACAGCGGGATGCCGCGCTCGGCCATCCCGTCGACGAACGCCAGCACGGTCTGCTCGTCGTAGTTGGTGGTGAACGAGGTCGACAGCCACAGGCCCCACGACCAGTCGGGGACGCGGGCCGGCCGGCCGGTGAGCCCGGTGTAGCGCTCCAGGACGTCCGCGGGGGTCGGCCCGTCGACGATGTAGTAGCGCAGCCGGTGGCCCGGGACTGAGAACTGGGTGTATGACACCGCCTCGGAGGCGATCTCGTACGAGACGTGGTCGGGGCTGTCGACGAACACCCCGTACCCCCGGTCGGACAGGTGGAACGGCACGTTCTTGTACGCCTGCTCGGAGGAGGTGCCGCCGTCGGCCTGCCACAGGTCGACGGTCTGGCCGTTCTTGACGAACGGGCCGAAGCGCTCCCCCAGGCCGTAGATGTGCTCCCCCACACCGAGGGCCAGCTGCTCGCGCATGAGGTGCCGCCCGTCGGCGAGGACGACGGCGGCGAGACTGCGGGCGTCGGAGGACGTGAGCAACCGGTCGCCGTGCCGGAACTCGAGCGACCAGGCGCCCCCGATGCGCACCGTCGCACTGAGCTCGCCGCTCGTGAGCGTGGCCGACTCGCCGGTCGCCACGACCTCGCCGTGGGCGCCGGCGGTGCTGAGGGCGAACTCGGGGCCGCGCTGACGGCGTCCCCGGTGGTGCTCGACCGTCACGCCGATGATCCCTTCGGCGGGCGAATCGACGGTCACCGAGAGCACCGGGGTGTTGAGGGTGCTGCCGCGGGACGCCATCACCGCGGTGGCCGCATAGGCGGTGAACCCATGCTCGCCGGCCTCGACGTCGGTGACCTCGCGGGCCCGCAGCACGGTGGTACCGGGCCGGACCTGCCAGTAGCCGTCGGTGAACTTCATGAGTCGTCCTTGATTCGCGGTGGCGCGGGGCTGCCCGCGTCGTGGTTGCCTGGGGAAGGAGCTGGCACCATCATGGTGGTGAAGCGCTTCGACAGCACGTTATCAGGGCGGCTCTGATCTGGGAAAGACGCCGGAAACGGCCCCATCGGCAAGCGGATCGATGTCCTAGCATTCGGTCAGGAACAGCCCCGCCCGGCCGGGCCGGCACCTGCCTTCCCCAGCAGAGGAGCTCCGATGGCCCGCATCGACGACGTCGCCCGCCAGGCCGGCGTCTCGTCCTCCACGGTTTCGTACGTGCTGTCCGGCAAGCGGAGCATCTCGAAGCCGACCCGAGACCGCGTGCTCCAAGCGGTGAAGGACCTCGGGTACCGGCCGCACGCCGGGGCCCGTGCCCTCGCCTCGTCGCGCACCAATGTCATCGGGCTCATGCTCCCCCTACGCCCCGGCGTCAACGTCGCCGTGGTCATGGAGTTCGCGAGCGGTGTGGTCACCCGGGCCCGGGAACTGGCGCACGACGTGCTCATCGTCACCGCCGACGACCCGGACGCCATCGGCCGCGCCATCGGCGGCTCGATGGTCGACTCGCTCATCGTCATGGACGTCGAGAGCAACGACCCACGGATCGGGGTGCTCTCCGACTCCCCCGTGCCGGTCATGCTCATCGGTCTTCCCGACGATCCGGGCGGCCTGAGCTGCGTCGATTTCGACTTCGAGGGTGCCGGGCGGCTCGCCGTGGCCCGGCTCGCCGCCCGCGGCCACACCCACCTCGCCCTCATCGGGTCGCCGCCCAGCGTCTACGAGCGGGGCACGAGCTACGCCCGCCGGCTCGATCGCGGCTATCGCGCGGCCTGCGCCGACCGCGGCCTCGAGGCCCGCGTCCTGCAGACGACGGCGAGCATCGCCGCCGGCCAGGAGGCGATCGCGGAACTCCTCGCCGCGCATCCGGAGATCACGGGGGTGGTGGTGCACAACGAGGCCGCGCTTCCCGGCGTCCTCATGGGCCGCGCCGGCCTCGCCGAGCCGCTCGACGTCGTGGCGATCGCGCCCGAGTCGATCGCGACCGGGCTGGGCACACGGCTCGACCTCATCGCGCTGCCGGCCCAGGCGATCGGCCGGGAAGCCGTCGATCTCGTGATGGCCCAGAGCGACGAGGGGGCGGCCGCGCAGACGCGGCTGCTGTCACCTCAGGCCCGCGCCCTCGACCCCTCCGCGAGTTGAAGCGCTTCGACGACTGGGCGTCCCGAGAGGGCCCCGGGAGGGCTGCCGGTCAGCGGTCGGCCGCCTCGCTCATGACGTCCTCGCGGGCCGCGTCCGCCTCGTCGGCGACCTCGTCGTCCTGGTGGATGTAGCGCCTCCCCCGCAGAAGGGACGCCGCGGCGGCGACGAGACACGCCGCGATCGCGAACCCGAAGGCCACGACCAGCCCCTGGTGGAACGGCGGCGAGATGAGCGCCGGGAAGAACGAGTGCCCCGTGAGGTAGGCGGCGTCCGACGCCGGGAGCGCGTGCAGCACCTGCGGCCCGAGCAGCGACGAGATCGGGTTGTAGCCGAGCAGCGAGGCGAACAGCACGGCGACCGGCGGGAGGGCGGCCAGCGCGTGGGCGATCGCGGACGGGACGCTGTGGGCGGTGAGTCCCGCGACCATGGCGCTCGGCAGGCTGCGCGAGAGGCCGGTGATCATGAGCGAGAAGAAGATGCCGATCGACAGCACCATCGCGGCGTTCTGGAAGGTCGCGCTCATGCCCGAGCCGACCCCGCGCCGGTGCGGCGGCAGCGAGTTCATGATGGCGGCCCGGTTGGGCGAGGCGAACAGGCCCATGCCGACGCCGTTGAGGAACAGCGCCGTCGCGAACGCCGGGTAGGTGAAGTTCACCGACATGGCGGCGAGCCACCAGAAGCTCAGCGAGGCGACGATCATCCCCGTCGTGGCGAACAGGCGCGCCCCGTACCGGTCGGACAGGAAGCCGGACACGGGTCCGGCGATGAGGAACCCGAGGGTCATCGGCAGCATGAAGATGCCCGCCCACAAGGGAGTCGACTCGAACGAGTAGCCGTGGCGGGGCAGCCAGATGCCCTGCAGCCAGATGATGAGGATGAACATCAGCCCGCCCCGTCCGAGGGCGGCCAGCAGGGCGGCGATGTTGCCCGCCGTGAAGGCGCGGATGCGGAACAGATCGACGTGGAACATCGGGTGCTCGACCCGGGTCTCGATCCAGGTGAACAGCACGAGCAGCAGTGCCCCGCCGATCAGCCCGGTGAGTACCCACGGGTTCGTCCAGCCCATCATGTGCGTGCCGTAGGGCTGGATGCCGTAGGTGATGCCGACGAGGATGGCGATGAGCCCGATGCCGAAGGTGACGTTGCCCCACCAGTCGATGCCGCCCGGACGCCGCAGACCGGTGTCGATGAGCTTGTGGTACGCCCACACCGTGCCGAACAGGCTCACGGGGACGGACACGAGGAACACGAGGTGCCACTCGAGCGGGGCCAGCAGGCCGCCGACCACCAGCCCGATGAACGAGCCCGCGATGCCGGCCACCTGGTTGAGCCCGAGTGCGAGGCCACGCTGGTTGGCCGGGAACGCGTCCGTGATGATCGCGCTCGAGTTGGCCATGAGCAGGGCTCCACCCACCCCCTGGACGACCCGCATGAGGATCAGCCACAGCGCGCCGGCCGCGCCGGTCATCCACGTGATGCTCAGCAGGATCGAACTGATGGTGAAGATGAGGAAGCCGAGGTTGTACATGCGCACCCGGCCGAACATGTCGCCGAGCCGACCGAAGCTCACCACCAACACCGCCGTCACGACGAGGTAGCCCATCATCAGCCACAGCAGGTAGCTGGTGTTCCCCGGGGCGACCGGGTTCATCTGCAGCCCTCGGAAGATGTCGGGCAGTGCGATCATGAGGATCGAGGAGTTGATGGTGACGATGAGCACTCCCAACGTGGTGTTGGAGAGGGCGATCCACTTGTACCTTGCGTCTGCCGCATCTGCCGTCGTCACGGGTCAGGTCTACGTGCGATGCGGCGATTCTTCAACTCGACGGCGTCCCCCGGCGCTCACCCCCGCGGTCCGAGCCGCGCTCGCAGGCCCCGCGCCTGCGCCGCGATCCTCCGACGGAAGGAGATTGCCATGACCAGGACGCATGCACGGGGACGGCATCGCCTCGCCCTCGCGACGACCCTGCTGGGGCTGCTGATCGCGGCCGGATGCGACGCGCCGGCCGGGGGCGGCGTCTCCGGCACCCCGACTGGCCGGGCGACGAGCGGAACTCCCGGCACCGGCCCGACGACGCCCTCCCCGAGCGGGTCGGCGTCCGCGCTGCCGGCCGTCACCCACGTGTTCGTCATCAACATCGAGAACAACGACTACGACGCCACCTGGGGGACGACGTCGCGTGCGCCGTACCTCGCCCGGACGCTGCGGTCGCAGGGGGTGATGCTCGAGAACTACTACGGCACGGCACACAACTCGCAGCCGAACTACGTCGCCCAGATCTCCGGGCAGGGGCCCAACCCCCAGATGCAGGGCGACTGCAAGACCTACTCCACCTTCGTGCAGTCGGGCACCTCGTCGCT
>JAJYQH010000197.1 GCA_021794705.1 Actinomycetes bacterium
CGCCCAACTCGTGCCGCAACTGCGCAAGTTCATCGACGTCGACGTGCAGTGCATGGGCGAGCCGCGCGAGGGTGCCACGGCGCACGCCGAGAACTTCCCGCCCAACGCCAACGCCGCGCTGCGCACGTTCGGCGCCGACCTGTCGATGGTCGCCGCGATGCCGGAGGTCGACGTCGTCCACTCGCACACGTGGTACGCCAACCTCGGCGGCCACCTGGCCGGGCTCTTCCACGACATCCCCCACGTGACCAGCGCGCACTCGCTCGAGCCGCAGCGCCCCTGGAAGCGCGAGCAGCTGGGCGGCGGCTACGCGCTGTCGTCCTGGGCCGAGCGCACGGCCTACGACGGGGCGGACGCCGTGATCGCCGTGAGCAAGGGGCAGCGGGCCGACGTCCTCGCCTGCTACCCCGAACTCGATCCCGCCAAGGTGCACGTCGTGCTCAACGGCATCGACCCCGACGAGTTCCGGCCCGATCCCGGCACCGACGTCCTCGAGCAGATCGGGATGGACCCCGACCAGCCCTCGGTCGTGTTCGTCGGCCGGATCACCCGGCAGAAGGGCCTCATCCACCTGGTTCGGGCGGCCCAGTACCTCGACCCGGGCACCCAGCTCATCCTGCTCGCCGGCGCCCCCGACACCCCGGAGATCGCGGCGGAGTTCAACGAGGCCTTCGCCGCCGTCGAGAAGCAGCGCGGCGGCGGGGTCGTGTGGGTGCGGGAGATGCTGCCCCGGGCCAGCGTCCGGCAGGTGATGTCGCACGCCACCGTGTTCGCCTGCCCGTCGATCTACGAGCCGCTGGGCATCGTCAACCTCGAGGCGATGGCCACCGAGACCGCCGTCGTCGCGAGCGCCGTGGGCGGCATCCCCGAGGTGGTCGTCGACGGCGAGACCGGCTTCCTCGTCCCCTACGACCCGGCGCAGGCCTCCGACCCGGCGTTCGTCAGCCGGTTCGAGCACACCTTCGCCGAGCGGATCAACGAGCTCACCCGCGACCCCGCGCGCGCGGAGGCCTTCGGCAAGGCCGGACGCCGCCGGTGCATCGACGAGTTCTCGTGGGAGAAGATCGCCCGCCAGACCATCGAGGTGTACCAGGCCGCGATCGAGCGGCACCGGTCGGCGTCCTGACCCGCGGCACCGCACAAGCCGAAGGGCCGGCCCCCTGACGGGATGGCCGGCCCTTCGGGCTGCTGGGGGAAGATCGTCAGCCGACGACGTCCTTGAGGCAGTTGAGCAGTTCGGTGGCCTCCGCGGCGTTCAACTCCACAACCAGGCGGCCTCCGCCGTCGACCGGGACCCGCATGATGATGCCGCGCCCCTCCTTGGTGACTTCCATGGGGCCATCGCCGGTGCGGGGTTTCATAGCAGCCATTGCAGATTCCTCTTCCCTCCGACGACCATCGCCAGACCTTGCGGTCCATTATTCCAAATGCTGAGAGTCAGACCCAATCTCGGGGGTCGCTTGTCGGGCGTCGGCGGCCTCCTTGTGGGCGCCGGATCGCACCGGTGCGGCGTCCAGCTGATCCGCCAGTCGGGCGAGCAGCGCGTCGACCTGGGCCATGGAGTATCCGCGAGGCACGACGGCGAACCGCGCCTGCCGGAGATCGGCGGGAGTGAGGCGCCCCGCGGCGAGGCGGCCGGGCGGCCGGTCGTCGGTGACCCCGGGCATGGCGCCCCACCGGCCGGACCCGACGACCGCAGCCACGGCCATGACGACGATGACGAACCCGGCGAGTACCCACTCCACCCGGCCAGTCTAGTGAGAGCCCCCCGCCGCCTCCGCGCGCCACGTCCCGGCGTCCCGGGTGACGTGGTCGATCGCCTCGCGGACGTCGTCGGTGACGAGCAGCATGTCGAGGTCGTCGGCGGAGATGTAGGCCTCGCCGAGGGTCGACCCGCCGAGCCAGTCGAGCAGTCCACGCCAGTAGTCGCTGCCGAACAGGACGATCGGGAAGCCGGTGACCTTGCCGGTCTGGGCGAGGGTGAGCGCCTCGAACAGCTCGTCGAAGGTGCCGTAGCCGCCGGGCATCACGACGAAGCCCTGCGAGTACTTGAGGAACATCACCTTGCGCGCGAAGAAGTAGCGGAAGTTGATGCCGAGGTTGACGTGCGGGTTCATCGTGGTCTCGAAGGGGAGCTCGATCCCGAGACCGACCGACCGGCCGCCGGCCCGGTTGGCGCCCCGGTTGGCCGCCTCCATGATTCCCGGGCCGCCGCCGGTGATCACGGCGTAGCCGCGCTCCGCGAGTCCGCGGCCGATGCCCTGCGCGGCCGCGTACATCGGGTGACCCTTCGGCGTCCGGGCCGACCCGAACACGCTGATGGCCGGGCCGATCTCGGCGAGCGTGCCGAACCCCTCGACGAACTCCGACTGGATGCGCATGACCCGCCAGGGGTCCGCGTGCAGCCAGCCGGTGTCGCCCTTGGACGCCAGCAGCCGCTGGTCGGTCGTCGTGGGCTGGCGCTCCGCCCGGAAGGTGGGGCCCTGGATGACCCTGCGCCGCTTGGAGC
>JAJYQH010000215.1 GCA_021794705.1 Actinomycetes bacterium
CGCAGTGACCGGGCGTTGCGGGCGAACAGCTCGCCCGTCGACTCGTCGTGCGCGGTCGCCTCGGCCATGGGGGAATGCTACCGCCCCTTCCCGTGTTGCCTCAATGTGAGGTAAGCTCACTAAAGTCGCCGCCTCGTCCCGCAGCCCCCACTGCTCCGGGTCTGAGCGGCTGGCGATCTCTGCTCTTGCTGGCGTTCTCGACGCGGAATCAGCAGAAATCGCCAGCCGGAGCGTCGAAATCGCCAGCCGCCCGAACCGGGCTGCGGGTACCGGACGCCGGCGAGCCCGCGTGGCGACGAGCGGGCGTGCCGACCATCCGCGGCACCAGAGAGGACTGTTCATGCCAGGACCGATGGCCCATTCGCTGGGTGGCGCCCCGCGTGTCGGCGCGATCTTCGGCGCCGGCGGCCCCGGACGCCCGCAGCGCGCCAGCCGCTCCGACAGGGCGCAGCTCGAGAGCGTCCCCCTCGACCTGCGCCGGGTGCTGCGGCTGTTCACCCCGCACAAGCTCGCGCTCACCCTCGTGACCATCGCCATCGTCATCACCTCCGTGATCGGCATGGCCCAGCCGTTCCTCATCCGGGCGATCGTCGACCGGGCGATCCCGCACCAGGACGTCACGCTGCTGCTGTGGTGCGTCGGCGGCATGCTCGGCGTGACGATCGTCAGCCAGCTGCTCGGCGTCCTGCAGACGTGGCTCGCCACCACCGTCGGCCAGCGGGTGATGCACCAGCTGCGCACCCAGCTGTTCGACACCGTGCAGCGCCAGTCGCTGGGCTTCTTCACCCGGACGCGGGCCGGCGAGGTGCAGTCGCGGCTCACCAACGACGTCGCCGGCATGCAGTCGGTGGTCACCGACACCGCGACGTCGATCGCCTCGAACGTCACGACGCTCATCGCGACCATCGTCGCGATGGCGGCCCTGTCCTGGCGGCTCACCCTGCTGTCGGCGGTCATCCTGCCGCCGGCCATCTGGCTCACCCGCCGGGTGGCGCTCGTGCGCCGGGAGATCACCACCCGCCAGCAGGAGCGGCTCGCCGAACTGCAGTCGCAGATCAACGACGGGCTGTCGGTGTCCGGCGTCCTGCTGAGCAAGACCCTCGGCCTCGGCCCGCAGCAGTCGGCGCGCTTCGCCGCCGACTCACGGGGGCTCGTCGACCTCGAGCTCGAATCGCAGCTGGCCGGCCGCTGGCGGATGGCGGCGATGCAGATCATCTTCGCCGCGATCCCGGCGGCGATCTACCTGGTCGCAGGACTTCCGGCCACCTCGGGCGGGATGACCATCGGGACGCTGATCGCGTTCTCGACCCTGCAGGCCGGCATCTTCCGCCCGCTCATGGGCGTCCTCAACACCGGGGCGCAGCTCATCACGGCGGGAGCACTGTTCAGCCGGGTCTTCGAGTTCCTCGACCTCGACGACGCCCTGCCGGTGTCGGCAAACCCCGTGCACCTCGACCCCGCCACCGCCCGGGGCGAGCTGCGGGTCGAGCACGTCTCCTACACCTATCCCGGCGCCGAGCGACCCGCGGTGGACGACCTCACCGTCACCGTCCCGCCGGGCGGCTCGCTCGCCCTGGTCGGGGCCACCGGCTCGGGCAAGTCGACGGCGGCGTCCCTGCTGTCACGGCTGATGGACCCGGTCGAGGGCCGGATCCTCCTCGACGGCGTCGACCTGCGCGAGCTCGACCCGCAGCAGCTCACCAGGCTGGTCGGCGTGGTGACCCAGGAGACCTACCTCGTGCACGACACGATCCGCGCCAACCTGCTGCTCGCCGACCCCGATGCCACGGACGCCGACCTCTGGGAGGCCCTGGCGGCCGCGCAGATCGCCGACCACATCGCGTCCCTGCCGGGCGGCCTCGACACCCGGGTGGGCGAGCGCGGCTACCGGTTCAGCGGCGGCGAGAAGCAACGGATCGCGGTGGCCCGCACCATCCTCCGCGACCCGGCGGTGCTCATCCTCGACGAGGCCACGAGCGCCCTCGACAACGAGACCGAGCGCGCCCTGCAGGCGGCTCTGGACGGGCTGAGCCGCGGGCGGACCACCGTCACCATCGCCCACCGGCTCTCGACGATCGAGGACGCCGACGAGGTGCTGGTGCTCGACCACGGGCGCACCATCGAACGCGGCACCCACCAGTCGTTGATGGCCGCCGGCGGCGCCTACGCGGCCCTGGCACGGCGGGCGCAGGCGAGGCAGGCGGCCGCCTGAGCCCGGCTCACCCGGCCCGGCGAACCCGCACCCGGTCGTCGTTGACGTAGGCGTAGTACAGGCCGATGAGCACCCCGCCGCCGACGTAGTTGCCGAGCAGGACGATGGCCACGTTGCCGAGGGCCTTGAGCACGTCCAGCTGCCCGTACAGGCCGGCCATGGTGAACACGACGGTGTTGGCCACCGAGTGCTCGAAGCCCTGGAAGGCGAAGAGGAACACCGACATGATCATCACGACGCTCTTGGTGAAGTCGTCGTGGATCAGCCCGTTGTAGACGAGCAGCATCGCCAGGTTG
>JAJYQH010000052.1 GCA_021794705.1 Actinomycetes bacterium
TGACTACAAGGTCCACGAGCCGGACCTGCGAGCTGAGGTCGCCACGAGTGGGCGCGGATCCGGGGCGGACATATCCGACCTCCTGAGCAATCCGAATGATCCGTTCACGCGTCTCGAGCGACACGTCGGTCCCACCCCTCAGCACCTTCGACGCGGTAGGCACGCTCACCCCTGCGGCGGCGGCAAGGGCCGCCAGGGTGGGCTTGGACGAAGGAGGGCGACCCGCCATGCATTGACCCTAGTGCCCGCGTCAAGGCCCTATTAACTTGCGCAACCCTGAGACTGCGACGCTGTCGCATCCAGCATCCACGACGGCGTCACGGGTCCGCCGGGCCGTGCCGCCCTCGGCCTCGGGGTCGGGACCCTTCCCAAGGCCCGGAACTGCCAGGTGAAGTCCATCCGGACGAGCCGCGAGACTGCCATTCCCCGCTCCGGCCGAGCCTCCGCTGGGGGAGATTCGCCATCGTGGCGACGCCCCCCGAGCACGATGGGCAGGGCCGCGATCACCACGGTGTGGTCCGGCTCTTGTGGTGGATGCGAGTATCATGCATACTTCAACGCGTCCCCCGCGGCCATATTACATTGCGCAACTTTCCAATCCTACGAAGGACGCCTCGGGGCTCAGGAGGAGGGTCAATGGAGACTTCACGAGCACAGATTTCCCGGCGCGGGTTGTTGGGCATGGCCGGAGGTGCGGCGGCTGCGACGACGCTCGCCGCCTGTGGCCCGTCCGGCGGTGCGAGTTCGGCGGGAGGGACGCTCAAGTTCTGGAACATGCCGTGGGGGGGAACGAAGTTCAACCCAATGGACAAGCAGATCACCCTGGCCTACAAACCGAAGGGCGGGCTGCCATCGGCGACCTATCAGGTCGTGCAGTGGTCCGGCTTCACTCAGACCTTCGCCACCGCAGTCGCGTCGAAGACGGGACCCGCCGTGAGTTCAGGCGGCGGCACCCAGGCATTCCAATTCGACAAGCAAGGCCTCATCGCCCATGCTGACAACCTACTCGACTCCTGGAAGTCGAATGGGTTGTACGACGACTTCCTTCCGGGGCTCCTCGACGCAATGAAGACGCCCGACGGCTACGTCGCGGTGCCGTACAACGTGGATATGCGAGTGTTGTGGTACAACAAGGAATTGCTCGACAAGGCGGGCGCGACGCCCCCGACGGACTGGCAGTCCTACCTCGATGCCGCGGCCGCGCTGAAGAAGATCGGGGTTTACGGCTTTGCCGCCAACGGTAACGCCAGCGGTGGGAACGCGTTCCAGATGATCGTGGGCTACATGATCAACAACGGCGGTGGGATCTTCGACGAACAGCAGCAGCCGAACCTCGTCACGCAGGCGAACATCGAGGCCCTCCAGTTCATCCAGGAGAACATCAGCAAGGGCTATGCGGACCCCGGGTCGATCAGCTACACGGCGACCAACTCGAATTCCCAGTGGCAGGCCGGGAAGTTCGGCATGGGTGTCGATGTGCCCGGGCTCGTGGCCAACATCAGTGGGAGCGTGGCGTCGCAACTCGTCGTCGGCGATCCGTTGACCAGTAGCAGCGGCAAGAAAGGTGCGTTGTACTTCCCTAACAACATCATGATGTACAAGAACACCCCGAGCCAAAAGGGGTCCGAGGCATTTCTCACGTACTACTACCAGAACATGAAGCCCTTGTGGACCAAGAAGACGGGGATTGGTCTTCCGGTGCTGAAGTCCATCGCCGCGACTCCAGAGTTCACGTCCGACCCGAACCAGGTGAAGATCGTGAGGGACTGGCAACCGATTGCGAAAACGTGGGCGGCTCCCGGTGGTACCGCCCTGTTCGCGAATGTCGCGTACGTCGACAGCACGCCCGCCATGTCTGTCTTCGGCCAGGACGTCCTCTCCGGAAAGTCGCCCAAAGAGGCGCTGACCAAGCTCCAGAACACGCTCACCTCGCAGATCAAGGGCTAGTCGAGGTGTCCCGGCTCGAAGGAGTGGCGTATGACGTCGAATAGTCTCGCCGAGAACATGAGGCGCGCCCGCAGCGGCGTCGGGCTGTCCGGTTCGGGCCGCGGTCCCGGAAGTGGGGTCGCGGCGCCGCGCGCCATGAGGCGGTTCACCGCTCGCACAGGTGTTCTTCTCGCGTTCGTGCTTCCGTCGGTGATCCTCCTACTGCTACTCAATCTCTACCCGGTCATATACGCTCTCATTCAATCGCTCCACAATGGCACCCTCCTCTCGGCCGGCCCATTCGTCGGTTTGCAGAACTATGCGTCGGTTCTGCAGGAGGCCTCGTTCTGGCGTGCTGCCCGGTTCACGTTGATATTCACCGTCTCCGGTGTGTTCGGTTCCTGGGTCGTGGGTTTGGCGCTCGCGCTGCTGCTGGGCACACACATTCCGGCCCGCGGGGTCTGGAAGGTGCTGTTGCTCCTCCCGTGGATCGTTCCCGTGGTGGTGTCCGCCACGTCGTGGAACTGGTTGGTGGCGACCCCTCAAAGTCCGATACCGCTCCTGGCCGAGCGCCTGGGTC
>JAJYQH010000343.1 GCA_021794705.1 Actinomycetes bacterium
GAAGTCGGCCGTGCGGAGCTTGATCGAGATGGTGCGGGCGAACAGGCCGGCCCGCGCGAGGCGGCCGGCGACAACAGCGGCGTCCCTCGCGGCGACGGCGTCGAGGGCGGCGCGGTCGGTGAGGTCGGTCTCGAAGGTGTCCTCGACCGAGATCGACTTGGTCTCGCGTTCGGAGACGACCGGCCGGTCGTCGACGCCGAGGGCGAGGTCGTGCAGGGTGGCTCCCCACGACCCCACCTCCCGGGTCAGCTCGGCGGCCGACAGCCGGGTGACGTCGTCGACCGTGCGGACGCCGAGCCGGGCGAGCTTGTCCATGGTCGCCGGCCCGATTCCGGGGATCGCCCGGGCGGGAAGCGGCGCGACGGTGGCCCGTTCGGTGCCCGGCTCCACCACCCGCAGGCCGTCGGGCTTGGCGAGTTCGGAGGCGACCTTGGCGATGAACTTGCTCGACCCGATGCCGACCGAGGCCGTGAGGCCGCCCGTGAGGCGGGCCACGTCCGAGCGGACCTGTTCGCCCAGTCGAGCGAGGTCGGGCAGGGACGAGCAGTCGACGCCGGCGGCGGCGAGGTCGACGAACGCCTCGTCGATGCTCAGTTGCTCGACCACCGGCGACAGGTCGCGCAGCAGCCCCATGACGATGCGGCTCGACTGACGGTAGGCGTCGAACCGGCCGGCGAGGTAGGCGGCGTGCGGCGCCAGCCGCCGCGCCTCGGAGGTGGGCATGGCCGACCGGACGCCGAACGCCCGCGCCTCGTAGGAGGCGGTGGACACGACCCCCCGGCCGCCGACGCCCCCGACGACGACCGGGCGTCCCCGCAGCGACGGCTTGTCCCGCTGCTCGACGGAGGCGAAGAAGGCGTCCAGGTCGAGGTGCAGCACGCTCGCGGTCGTGCGCACCGCGTCACGGCCCTGTCGGCGCCGGCATCCCGGCGTCCCCGTCGAGAGGCACCTCCCCGGGTCGGGGAACCGGTTCGTACCGGGCGGTGGTGAAGCCGGGGAACCGCTCGCGGCGGACGAGGTGCCAGCGGGCGGGGTCGATGACGGGGAAGAAGGTGTCACCCTCGGGCTCCGACGGCACCTCGGTGATCTCGAGCGCCGTCACCATCGGCATCGCCTCTCGGTACACGGCTCCGCCTCCCGCGACCCAGCAGATGCCGTCCGGGTCGAGCTCCCGGGCCACCGCGAGCGCCTCGGGCACCGAGCCCGCGCGCACGACGAGGGTCGCGTCGTCGAACCTCCACCGCCCCCGAGAGGTGGGCTCCGGGGCGTCCCGCGGGGCCCAGCCGGAGGCGCGGGTCACCACCACGCTCGTGCGTCCGGGCAGTGGGCGACCGATGCTGTCGAAGGTGGCGCGACCCATGACGACCACGTGGCCCGTGGTGAGCCGCCGGAACCGCCGGAAGTCCTCGGGCAGCCGCCAGGGAATCGTCCCCGCCTGGCCGATGACGCCGTTGCGGGCGACGGCCGCGATCGCGATGACCTGCACGGCGTCCCCTCAGACGGCGATCGGGGCCGCGATCGACGGATACGGGTCGTATCCCTCGACGGTGATGTCGCTGAGTTCGAACGCGTCGATCTCGCGCACCTCCGGGTTGAGCCGCAGCGTGGGCAGCGGACGCGGCGTGCGCTCCAGCTGGGTGGCCACCTGGTCGAGGTGGTTGCGGTAGATGTGGGCGTCGCCCAGCGTGTGCACGAAGTCGCCGACCTCGAGCCCGACGACCTGGGCGACGAGGTGGGTGAGCAGCGCGTAGGAGGCGATGTTGAACGGGACGCCGAGGAAGACATCGGCGCTGCGCTGGTAGAGCTGGCACGACAGCCGGCCGTCGGCCACGTAGAACTGGAACAGCGCGTGGCAGGGCGGGAGCGCCATGGCGGGGATGTCGGCCACGTTCCAGGCGCTGACGATGTGACGGCGCGAGTCGGGGGTGGAGCGCAGCGACTCGATGACCTGTGCGACCTGGTCGATGTGGCGGCCGTCGGGTGCCGGCCAGCTGCGCCACTGGTAGCCGTAGATGGGGCCGAGGTCGCCGTCGGCGTCGGCCCACTCGTCCCAGATGGTGATCCGGTTGTCGTGCAGCCACCCGACGTTGGTGTCGCCCCGCAGGAACCACAGCAGCTCCCCGAACACCGACCGGGTGTGGATCCGCTTGGTCGTGAGGAGGGGGAATCCCGCGGTGAGGTCGAAGCGCATCTGGTGCCCGAAGACGCTCAGGGTGCCGGTGCCGGTGCGGTCGGACTTCTCGACCCCCTCGTGGAGGATGCGGCGCAGCAGCGCGTGGTACTGCTCCATCAGTGCTGCTCCTCCTCGAGCGGCGACAGGCCGAGGCTCTCGACGAGCACCGGGAGCATGGCCCGCAGCGCCTGGCCCCGGTGGCTGATCGCGTTCTTCTCCTCCGGAGACAGTTCCGCGCTGGTGACGTGGTGCCCGGCGGGGATGAAGATCGGGTCGTAGCCGAAGCCGTTGCTGCCCCGGCGTTCCATCGCCACCCGGCCCGGCCACTCGCG
>JAJYQH010000075.1 GCA_021794705.1 Actinomycetes bacterium
CGTGGTCGGGCGGGGTGCCGATGCCGATGAGTTCGGCCTCCGCCACCCCGTCGCGGTCGAGCCGGCGAAGGGCGTACTTCTTCCCGCCCACGGTGCCCTTACCGGTCGACTTCTTGGCCACCGGCTCGAGCGGGGCGTCGGCGGCGTCCGAGGTGGTCCGGGCCACCAGCTTGTAGACGAACCCGCACGTCGGGTGGCCGGACCCGGTGGCCACCGAGGTGCCGACCCCGAAGCCGTCGATGGGGGCGCCGCGCAGCGCGGCGATCTGCCACTCGTCGAGGTCTGAGGTGACGATGATGCGGGTCTTCGTCGCGCCGAGCTCGTCGAGCAGGTGCCGGACCCGCCCGGCGTAGTCGGCGAGGTCGCCCGAGTCGAGGCGGATCGCGCCGATCCGCCCACCCGTGAGCTCCACCGCGGTGCGCACGGCCTGCTCGACGTCGTAGGTGTCGACGAGCAGCGTGGTGTCCTCGCCCAGGCTCGCGAGCTGGGCCCGGAAGGCCTCCGACTCGCTGTCGTGGAGCAGGGTGAACGAGTGGGCCGCCGTGCCGAGGGTGGGGATGCCGTACCGCTGGCCGGCAGCGAGGTCGGACGTGCCGGCGAAGCCGGCGATGTACGCCGCCCGGGCCGCGGCCACCGCCGCCTCCTCGTGGGTGCGGCGGGCTCCCATCTCGATGCAGGGCCGGCCCTCGGCCACCAGTGTCATCCGGGACGCCGCGGAGGCGATGGCCGAGTCGTGGTTGTAGATCGACAACAGCACGGTCTCGAGCAGGCAGGCCTCGGCGAAGGTTCCCTCGACCATGAGCAGAGGGGAGCCCGGAAAGTACATGTCGCCCTCGGCGTAGCCCTGCACCGACCCGGTGAATCGGTAGTCGGAGAGCCATTGGGCGAACGCGTCGTCGGCGATCCCGGCCCGCTGGAGGAACTCGACACTCGCGTCGTCGAAGCGGAACGCCTCGATCGCGTCGAGCGCCCGCCCGACCCCGGCCACCACGCCGTAGCGGCGTCCCTCGGGCAGGCGGCGGGCGAACAGCTCGAAGACGCTGCGCCGGTCGGCGGTGCCCGAGGCCATCGCGGCTCTGACCATCGTGAGTTCGTAGTGGTCGGTGAGCAGGGCGGTGGAGGGGACGGCAGGCGTCGCTGTCATCGGCCCAGCCTATCGGCCGGTTCGGGCCGGGTGCCCTGTCGGAGGCGGGTGACAGAATGAAGGACATGTCTGCAGCAGCGTCGATGACCAATCAGCCGGTGGTGCGACCGGCCGGCGGTCAGGCCGTCGCGCCCCGCCCGGTCGAGAGCGAGCAGGCCCAGACGCCGTGGAGCGTCGTCGTGTGGGACGACCCCGTCAACCTCATGAGCTACGTGTCGCACGTGTTCGAGGTCTACTTCCACTACTCCCGCTCGAAGTCCGAGCAGCTCATGCTGCAGGTGCACAACGAGGGCAAGGCGGTGGTGGCCACGGGCGAGCGCGAACTCATGGAGCGGCACGTGGTCGCCATGCACGGGTACGGGTTGCTCGCCACCCTCGAGGAGGCCTGAGCGCGTGTACGCCCAGTCGACGAGCGGAGGCGTGCGCCTGGTCCTCGAGTCGGTCGAACGCCGGCTCCTCGACGACCTTCTCGCCGAACTCGCCACCACCCTCGACGCCGCGAGCCCGAGCCAGGACGACGACCCGTTCGCGTGGTGGGAGCGGCAGGAGCACGGCGCCGCCGACCCGGGCAGTGACGACCCCGCCGTGCGGCGGCTCTTCCCCATGGTCGCCTCGGCCGAGGTCGACCCCACGGGCGAACTGCGCTCGTTCGCCCGCACCGTGATGTCGCAGCAGCGGGCGTCCGATCTCGCCGTCGTCCGCGACGCCCTCTCCTCGCCCGGGCGCGGCGGGCGTCTCGACGTGCGCGCCGACGACGTCGACGCGTGGTTGCGCACCCTCAACGCCATCAACCTGCTGCTCACCTCGCGGCTCGGCATCATCGACGTCATCTCGGCCGACGAGGTCGCGCGGGCCGCGTCCGACGACGACCACCCGGTGGCGTTCATGTACCACGTGCACCAGTGGGTGGCCGGGGTGATGGAAAGCATCCTCGACGTGATGCACGGCTGACAAGGCCTTCCGCTTGTCGTGTCGGCTCGCGGTGCGTTCACCCGACCCCGGTTGATTAGGCTTACCTAACCTTCGCTACAGTGCTCGCGTGACCAGCACCTCCCACCCGGCGGTCCGCGTGCGGCCGGAGTTCAACCTCGGCGAGGCCCCCGTCCGGACGCCGCTCACCCTGCGTCGCAGCGACGGGACACCGGACTTCCGGCGCAGGCTGGCGACTCTGGGACTGCGCCGGGGCGCCGAGGTCATCGTCGTCCACCGAACCGTCGGCGGCGGGCGGATCGTCGCGGTGGCGGGTGCCCGGATCGCCCTCGACCGGGGCGTGCTGGCCCGCCTGTTCGTCGAGCCGGCCGCATGAGCGCCGCCACTGTCAGGGCCACCTGCCACGGCGAGGGGCCGGGTGCCGGGGCCG
>JAJYQH010000205.1 GCA_021794705.1 Actinomycetes bacterium
GATCGGGCCGGTCGCGGCCCCGTCTTCGGCCAGGTAGCTCAGTTGGTACGAGCGTCCGACTGAAAATCGGAAGGTCGGCGGTTCGACCCCGCCCCTGGCCACCACATAACCGCAGGTCAGACCCCCTGATCCTTGATCATCATCTAGCCACACGATCGACTTGTCACAGATTTGTCACAAGCCGCGAAGGACGGCGTCCAGGGCAGCCATGGCGTCGTGCGCGTCGTCTTCGAACATGTGGGCGTAGATGCGCTGGGTGACGACGGGGTCGTGTCCCATGACGCCGGCGACCGCGACCACCGGGATGCCGGCCGCGAGCAGCAGGCTGATCGCCGAGTGGCGGCAGTCGTGGAGCCGGATCCGCCGGAGTCCGGCGCCTGCAATGATCCGCTGGAACTCGGCGCTGTAAGTGTCCGGGTGCATCGGCTCCCCGATCTCGTTCGTCGCGAGGTAACCGAAGTCGCGATAGAAGCCGCCGGCAGCCGCTCGCTCGGCCGCTTGGACGTCGCGCGTGTAACGGATGGCCCGGACTGCGAAGGGAGCCAGTGGCACCCGGCGGCGGCTGCGCGTTGACTTCGGATCTCCCTCAGCCACCGTGCCACCGGCGCGGCCGAGCGATACCCGGGACCGCCGAACGATGACGACGGGCCGGGGACTGTCGAGGTCCACGTCGGACCACCGGAGGCCGAGAACCTCGCCTCGGCGCAGCCCAGACATCGTCAGGGCCCAAGGGCCCGCCAGTCTGTGAGTCGCGGTGGCGTCCAGGAAGGCTCGCGCTTCCTCCGCTGTCCAGACCTCGAACTCCTGCTGACGCTCGGGCATCCGGTCGACGAGCCGAGCGACGTTACGCTGCAGCGATCCCTCACGCACGGCGGAGTCGAGGGACTGGCGCAGGAGCCCGAGGGTCAAGTTGATCGTGCGCGGTGCCCTTCCATTGGCAACCATTTCCTCCACGAGCGCCGCAACGTCCCTCTTGGCCACCAGATCGAGACGCTTCGCTCCGAACGCACGGACTGCAGGCTGCAGCCCGACGCGGTAGCCCTCAACGGTCTTGGGGCGGACTGCGTGGCGCCGCGAGCGAAGCCATGAGTCCACGAATTCGCCGAACGTCTGCTCGGATTTCGATACGTACGCTCCCGTCGTGACCTGGGCCCTCGTCTTGGCCAAGAACGCGCGCGCGTCAGCCAGGCGGTCGAAGGTGGCCACCACCTGTCGTCGACGCCCGCTGGGGTCAGGGGTGCCGTCAGTCTTGACTCGGTAGCGACGCCGACCGTTCTGCAGGGTGATGTGAAGGATGGGCTCCGCGGTCATGGTCGCCTCCTGACGACTCGGCGCCGGTGACTCAGAGAGGTGCTGTCGCGACGTGACACGGCGTCCACGGTCGCAGCGACCCCCGACACCTACCGGGGAAGGCGCCTATGTGGTCTGCGATTCGGACGGCCCCGAGACCGCGACTTCGCCCTTGTCTACGAGGCTCAGCAAGGGCGCTGTGGGGATCTTGATGAGTCGGCCGATGTGCAGGACTGGGGTGGGCCATTGACCGGTGCGGACGAGGTCGTATGCGAGGGATCGGCCGATGCCGAGGACCTGGGCAGCGGTGGTGACGTCGAGCAGGGCGGGCAGGGCGTGGATCTCGTCTCTGGTCATCGTGGTGCTCCTTGGGGTGTCGGCCCGGCCGGCGGGGTGCCGGCGGTTGCGGGCGGGATGGTTCGGGTTGGGCCGAACCTGGCTGTCTGCTCTAGAAGTGCCCGGGATGCGGGGGGCAGACCGGCACGTCCGGGTCGGATGTTGAACCCGGCCGCGGCGGCGGCCTGGGCGGGTGGGGCTGGTGGGGGTGGTCATCGGGATCGGCCGTAGTCGCTGTCACGGCTGGGGACGCCGCGGGTGGGGTCGGGTCGGGACAGCACCGTCGGCAGAACCGGCGCGGCCGGGGTGGTGGCGGTCTCGTCGGGAGTGCCGAACAGGTTGGGGTCAGTCCAGGTTCGGTGGGGGCGGTCGGTCCAGGCGCGGTGCCGCTCGGCCCGGGCGGTGTGGTCTGCCTGGGTGCGGCGGTGGGTGTCGAGGTCGACGAGGCGGGTGAGGTCGTCGACTGCTGTGCTGGCCGTCTCGGCTTGGGTGGTGGCGGTGCGCAGCTGGGTGTGGGTCTGGTCGAGCTGGGTGGTGAGGGTGGTGCGGGGCCGGCGGGACCACCACGGCAGCGCGTCCAGCCGGGTCTGCAGGTCGCCAGCCTGGGCGGTGAGGGTGGCGGCGTGGCGGCGGGCCTGGTCGCGGCGGGTGGTGGCCCGGGTGAGCTGCTCGCGGTGCCGGGTCTCCTACGCGGTGGGGGGCTGGGGGGCGAGGGCGGCGTCGTGGCGCTGCCAGGCCTGCTCCCGGGCGGCCTGGACGGCCGGGTCGAGCAGGGTGTGCGCGGCGTACTGCCGCCCGCTGGTGGCCACCGCGCGGGCCAGCTGCGCGATCGCGGCGTCCAGGTCCGGTAGCGGCAGCTGCCCGGGCAGGGCGCCGT
>JAJYQH010000006.1 GCA_021794705.1 Actinomycetes bacterium
GGCGATGTCGTCGCCGACCGCGATCCCGCACGGGTTGGCGTGCTTGATCACCGCGACGGCCGGCTGCTCGAAGTCGTAGGCGGCCCGGTAGGCCGCGTCGCCGTCGGTGTAGTTGTTGTAGCTCATCTCCTTGCCGTGCAGCTGCTCGGCCTGGGTGATGCCGGCCGGGGCACCGCTCGCCTGGGAGTAGAGGGCGGCCGCCTGGTGGGAGTTCTCGCCGTACCGCAGGGTGCCGAGCTTGTCCCACGCCCCGAACACGTGCGCAGGGAATCCGTCGGCATGGGAGTCCTCGTCGAGCACCCAGCCCATCCAGCTCGCCACGGCCATGTCGTAGGTGGCCGTGTGCCGGAAGGCGGTGGCGGCGAGGCTGCGGCGCTCCTGGAGGGTGAATCCCCCGGCGTCCAGGGCCGCGACGAGCTGGTCGTACTGCTCGGGGGACGTGATGATCGCGACGCTGGGGTGGTTCTTGGCGGCGGCGCGCACCATCGACGGTCCACCGATGTCGATCTGCTCGACGCACTCGTCGGAGTCGGCGCCCGAGGCCACCGTCTCGCTGAACGGGTAGAGGTTGCTGACCACCAGGTCGAAGGGCGCGATGTCGAGGTCGTCGAGCTGGGCCCGGTGCGCCTCCAGCCGGCGGTCGGCAAGGATCCCGGCGTGGATCCTCGGGTGCAGCGTCTTCACCCGCCCGTCGAGGCACTCCGGGAATCCGGTGACCTGCTCGACGGGGATCACCGCCACGCCGGCGTCCGAGAGGGTGCGCGCGGTCGACCCGGTGGAGACGATCTCGACGCCCCTCTCGACGAGGGCGCGGCCCAGCTCGGCGAGTCCGGTCTTGTCGTACACCGAGATGATGGCCCGGCGGATGGGCTGGCGGCCGGAGAGGGCGGGGCTGTCGGGTGCGTCGGTCACGGGCGGGACTCCTTCTGATTCTGGCTGGACAGGGAGGGCTGGACGCCGGGCGGGGGCCACGAGGCAACCGTGTCGACGAGCAGCTGCCGCTCGACGACCTTGATCCGCTCGTGCAGCGAGTCGACCGTGTCGTCGGGCAGCACCGGAACGGCGACCTGACCGAGGATGCGTCCGGTGTCGATGCCGGCGTCCACGAGGAAGATGGTGGCCCCGGTCACCTTGACCCCGTGCGCGAGCGCGTCCCGGGGCGCATGGACGCCGGGGAACGACGGCAGCAGCGCGGGGTGGGTGTTGATCATGCGCCCCCCGAAGCGATCGAGGAACGCGGGCCCGACGAGCTTCATGAAGCCCGCCGACACGACGAGATCGGGGGAATACCGGTCGACGCGCTCGCTCAGGGCGACGTCCCACTCGGCGCGGGTGGCGAAATCGGACACGGGTAGCACGAACGACGGGATGCCCGCCGCTTCGGCGCGCTCGAGGGCCCGCACGGCGGGACGGTCGGTGCCGACCGCCACCACGGTGGCCCCGGCCTCACCGCTCGCGCAGGCGTCGAGGAGCGCCTGCAACAAGGTGCCGGAACCGGACGCGAGAACGACGATTCGGTGGGCCACGACAGAACCCTACAAGGTGTCGCCGGGGGCTCCGCCATCGCCGCCGACACTGGGCCGGGGGCCGGGGACGCCCGCGGAGCCGGCACCGGCGGACGCGGGATCGTTGCCGCCCGGGGAGCGGACCAGGCCGATGACCAGGCCCGTGACCAGTCCGGAGAGGCCGAGCGTCGTCGTCGCCATGACGGCCAGCGGAAGCATGCGGGGACCGAACCCGACGAGCCGGCCGGTTCCGGCGTCCCCACCCGTGAGCCAGACGAGCACGAGCAGGCACCCGGCCGACACGACCCCGGCGAGCGCCCCGACCAGCGCGACCTCGTCGAAGCGGGCGCGACGGCGGGCGAGGGCGACGATGACCGCGGCGACAGCACCGGCCGCCACGCCCCACGCGAGCCACCACAGCCCGGCGCCCCCGCTTCCGTTCGCGGGAAGGCCCGCGAGCAGGGGCACGGCGGGGAGCAGGCCCGATTGGGTCTGCACCGGTGAGATGAGCGTTCCCTGGCCCAGGGTGAAGCCCGCGCCCAGGGTCCAGGAGGTCGACCACGCCACCACGTTGGGCAGGTACGACAGCTGCAGCAGCACCAGCAGGATGCCGCCGAGCACGCCCGCATGCAGCGACTGGGTGAGGGCGGCGACCCGGCGCCAGTGCTCGGTGAGGGCCAGCCCGGTGAGCAGGGCGCCCCCGGCCGTGAGCACGAGCAACGCACCCGCGACCGCGAGGGGGACGGCCCTCAGCCACGCCGGCCAGCCGGTGGCGGGAGTCAGCCCGAGCCCGCGGACGACCCCGGCGAGCGAGGCGAGCAGGCCGACGGCGAGCGCCCCGAGCCCGGCGCGGGTGGCCTGGTCGGGCTGGACGAAGACGGCGGCAGGCACGGCGACGGTCAGCACGTAGCCGGCGGTGAACAGCCCGGCGACCTGGAGGCCCCGGCGCCGGACGAGGTCGGGCGTGAGCACGGGGGTGCCGGCCGTCGCGGCGTCCGATTCCTCCGCCCAGAGGGCGATCCTACCCTGGGCCGCCGCGAAACCGGCGATCCCGGCCGCGATGAAGGCGAGCACCAGGGTGAACCCCAGCGGGGCGATCGACAGGGTCACGCCGCCGAACGGGGCCGCGGCGCCGTGGGCGAGCAGCCACAGCCGGGCCGCCACCGAGGCGACGACGCCGTAGCCGATGTCGGTCGCCGCGAACCAGGCGAGGGTCGACAACCCGAGGGCGAGCACGTACCCGGCCGCCGCCGCCACGACGCCCCCGAGCACGGCGGCCCCGACCCACGGGACGACCGGCTGGTCGCGCTGCACGTCGGACTCCCGGCGCGAGATGCGCAGGCCGAAGCCGAGACGGCGCTGGGCCGAGGGGGTCCGTGCCACTGGCACCTCCTGCTCGATGGTGTGGGGTGGGCGATCGCTCGCCCACCCCACAGTGTCACTGCTCGAGGATCACCTCATGCGGCGCGCAGCGAGCGCATGATCTCCCGCATGAGCTCCGCGCTGCCGCTCGGCGTGTTGCCCACCTGGACGCCGGCGGCCTCCAGAGCCGCCTTCTTGGCGCGGGCGGTGCCCGACGACCCGGACACGATCGCGCCCGCGTGGCCCATGGTGCGCCCTTCAGGGGCGGTGAACCCGGCGACGTAGCCGACGACCGGCTTGGTGACGTTCTCCTTGATGAACTCCGCCGCGCGCTCCTCGGCGTCCCCGCCGATCTCGCCGATCATGACGATCGCGTCGGTCTCGGGGTCGTCCTCGAACGCCGCCAGGCAGTCGATGTGGGTGGTGCCGACGATCGGGTCGCCGCCGATGCCCACGGCCGTCGAGAAGCCGAACTCCCGCAGCTCGTACATCATCTGGTAGGTGAGCGTTCCCGACTTGCTCACCAGCCCGATCCGGCCGGCGCCCGCGATGTTGGCGGGGATGATGCCCGCGTTCGAGCGTCCGGGGGAGATGAGGCCGGGACAGTTGGGGCCGATCAGCCGGCTCTGGGTGCCCTTGGTGAGGGAGTAGAACTCGGCGGTGTCCGCCACGGGGATGCCCTCGGTGATGCAGACGATGAGGCCGACGCCGGCCTCGACCGCCTCGATGACCGCCTTCTTGGCGTAGGCCGCGGGGACGAAGACGACCGACACGTTGGCGCCGGTCTCGGCGACGGCGTCACGCACGGAGCCGAACACCGGCACCGGGTCCTCCTCGAACAGGACGGACTGGCCGCCCTTTCCGGGGGTGACGCCGCCGACGACCCGCGAGCCGGACATGATCATCCGCTGGGTGTGCTTGCGCCCCTCGGACCCCGTCATGCCCTGGACGATGATCTTGGAGTGGTGATCGAGAAAGATCGACATGCTCAGGCCTCCTCTGCCGCTGCGGCCAGTTCGGCGGCCTTGCGGGCCGCCTCGTCCATGGTGTCGACCACGGTGACCAGGGGATGGTTCGCTTCGGCCAGGATCTCCCGGCCCACGGTGACGGCGTTGCCGTCGAGACGGACGACGATCGGCTTGGTCGCCTTGTCGCCGAGCATCGTCAGGGCGTGCACGATGCCGTTGGCCACCTCGTTGCACGCGGTGATGCCGCCGAAGACGTTGACGAACACCGAGTTGACCTGCGGGTCGCTGAGGATGATCCCGAGCCCGTTGGCCATGACCTGCGCCGAGGCGCCGCCGCCGATGTCGAGGAAGTTGGCGGGCTTGGGCTGCCCGGGCAGGTCCTCGCCGGCGCGCGCGACGACGTCGAGCGTGCTCATGACCAGCCCTGCGCCGTTGCCGATGATGCCGACGTTGCCGTCGAGCTTGACGTAGTTGAGGTGCTTCTCGGACGCCTCACGCTCCAGCGGGTCGGCGGAGAGCTCGTCGACGAACTCGTCGTGATTCGGGTGGCGGAAGCGGGCGTTGTCGTCGAGGGTGACCTTCCCGTCGAGGGCGATGATCCGCCCGTCGCCGGTGCGCACGAGAGGGTTCACCTCCACGAGGGTCGCGTCCTCCTCCTGGTAGACCTCCCCCAGTTTCACCAGCACCCGCGACACCTCGTCGGCGATTTCGGGGGCGAAACCGGCGGCACGGACGACCTCGTCGGCCTTGGCGCGGGTGAATCCGACCCGCGGGTCGACGCTCACCCGGTGCAGCGCCTCGGGACGCTCCTCGGCGAGGGTCTCGATCTCGACGCCGCCCTCGACGCTGGCCATCGCCAGGTACGAGCGGTTCGTGCGGTCGAGCAGCAGCGAGAAGTAGTACTCCTCGGTGATGTCGGCGCCCTCGGTCACCATCACCCGGTGCACGGTGTGCCCCTTGATGTCCATGCCCAGGATGTCGCGGGCGCGGTCCTCGGCCTCCTGCGGGCTCCGGGCGAGCTTCACGCCGCCCGCCTTGCCGCGACCACCGGTCTTGACCTGGGCCTTCACGACGACCACGGGCGTGGCGAGCTTCTCGGCCGCCGCCCGGGCCTCCTCCGGCGTGCTCGCGACGATGCCTCGCAGCACCGGAACCCCGTGTGCCTCGAACAGGTCGCGCGCCTGGTACTCGAACAAATCCACAGTGCATCACTCCCAGCGCTGGCGGAACATCCCGGTCCCGCATTGGGTCATGCTGCTGTCGGCAGCCTGGTCGAGATTACCGTCGATCCCCGAAGTGGCGGAATCGAGCGACCGGCGTGGTCGCCGATGGTGCGGCTGGGGCTGCGGGGTTCGGGCGCAGCGTGCGGCCCAGGCAGGGCTCGCCAATCACCCCGGACCCCACTCAGCACAGGGCAACCGAGGCCTCATCCGGTCGATTTCCCCTACACGACAGTACGCTCAGGATAGACAAAATACCTAGCAGAGACATTATTGATGGTGTATAATCGTACACATGTACGAAGCGCAACGGGGGTGGCGCGATGGTGTTCGATCCAAGTGATGTGGCCGAGCTTGATCTGGCGGCCACGCTGGCCGAACTGGGCCAGGTGCGAACGATGCAGCGCCTGTGGCACGCGCGGGAAGTCGCTCTGCTCGCGCATTTCGCGGATTGCACCGCCCACATCGAGAACACCGGGGAGAGCACTCCTCGGGTGTTGCATGGGGATCGGATGGTTTCAGGTGGTTCCGATGGCACCCCGGAGGTCTCGGAGTTCGCCGCGCTGGAGGTCGCCGCCCTCTGGAACGAGAGCGTCGAAGGCATCGACGCCCGCATCCACGAAGCCCTCGACCTGCGCCACCGCTTCCCCCACCTGTGGCGTCACGTTATGGCCGGGCACCTTCCCGTCTGGGTGGCCGCGAAGATCACCAGCAAGGCGTCCCGGCTGCACCGCGAGACCGCGGGCCGTCTGGACGCGCAGGTCGACCCGGTCGTTTGCACCCTGCCCATCCCCCGCCTGCTGCGGCTCGTGGACGGCCTGGTGCTCAAGCTCACCCCACCCACCGAGGCCCAGGACTTGCTCGCTGATGGTCGCGCCGGGCGCGGGGTGTGGATCCGGCAACGCCCCTACGACCGGGCCACCACCATCGCCAGCCTCTCCGCGATCCTCGACGCGTCCGATGCCGACGCCGTCGAGCAGCAGGTCCGCCGGATCGCCGCCATCCTCGCCCAAGGCGGCGACACCCGCAGCCTCGACATTCGCCGCGCGGCCGCGCTCGGGTTGATGGCGTTCCCCGCCCGGGCCCTCCAGTTGTTGCAGGCGTCGATCCTCGACGAACTCCCCACCGACCTGAACGAGTCCTGGGGACCCTGCCCCGCCGCTGGACAGGCCGGCCACCTCTGCGGACAAATCACCACCGCCCCCGAGAAGCTGCTGCCCAAGGCCGAGATCATCGTCCACCTCACTCGTTCCACCGGCTCGAACGAGGAAGCCAACCACGACACCACCGTGGCCCGGGTCGAACGGATCGGACCCGTCCTCACCAGCTGGCTCACCGACCTGCTCCCCCATCACCGGATCACCGTCCGACCCGTCCTCGACGTGGCCCGGATCACCGCGGTCGACTGCTACGAAATCCCCGACCGGATGCGCGAAGCCCTCGGCTACCGCCAGCCCTACGACACCTTCCCCGGTTCCACCCGTCGTGCCACGCACGGCTGCGACCTCGACCACACCCGCCCGTACCAACCGGGCGGGCCGCCCGGCCAGACGACCCTGGAGAATCTCTCCCCCCTGTCGAGACGAGCTCACCGGGCCAAGACCCACGGTGGATGGTCACTCCGACAACCCGTCCCCGGCGTCCTCCTCTGGACCAGCCCCAACGGCTACACCTACCTCGTCACCGCCGGCCAGAGCGTTCCCATCAGCACGCCGCAGAGCAGCCGACGGGTGGCGTGACTCGAGAGTCCCGGGCCACTCGCAACGAGGCTCTCCTGGGGTCAGTTCAGAGCTTCTCCATGGGGGCGTACTTCAGGGCCAGCCGCTTGAGGCCGGTGGAGCCGAAGTCGACGTCCGCCTTGGCGTTGTCCCCCGCCCCGGTGACCGCGACCACCGTCCCCATACCGAAGCTCGAGTGCAGCACCCGGTCGCCCACGGCGACCGAGGCGACCTTCGGCGCCGGCGTCCCCGACCCGAACGAGGGCGCCGCGAGCCGCGACCGGGTCTGGAACTGGCGGGTGGCCGACGTGGACGCCCACGAGGTGAGCGCGGCGCCGGTGCGCCGCCAGTCGAGCAGCCGGGCCGGGATCTCGTCGAGGAACCGGCTCGGCGGGTTGTACTGCGGCGCGCCCCAGGCCGTGCGGGTCGCGGCCCGCGTGAGGTAGAGCCGGTGGCGCGCCCGGGTGATGCCGACGTAGGCGAGGCGGCGTTCCTCCTCGAGTTCGGAGCGGTCGAGCAGCGCCCGCATGTGCGGGAACACGCCGTCCTCGAAGCCGGTGAGGAACACGGTGTCGAACTCGAGCCCCTTGGCGGTGTGCAGGGTCATCAGGGTGACGACCCCGGAGCCGGCGTCGTGGTCGGGGATCTGGTCGGAGTCGGCCACCAGGGCGATGCGCTCGAGGAACGCCGGCAACGAGTCGTCGGGCTCGGGCATCCCCGCCACCAGCGCCGTGCCGCTCTCGTCGGCTCCCCGGGCCGCCTCGGTGGCGAGCATCTCGGCGTCCAGGTCGACGGAGTGGGCGGCCGCGACGAACTCCGCCGCAACGCTCACCAGTTCGACGAGGTTCTCGTGCCGCGACTCGTCCTGCGGGTCGGTGCTGTGCTCCAGTTCCGCGAGGTACCCCGACTCCTTGAGGATCGAGGTGAGGATCTCGTCGGCCGGGCGTCCCTCGTCGACCATCTGCCGGTGCTTCCGCATCATCGTCGCGAAGGCGGTCACCTGGTTGAGGCTGCGGGTGGCCAGGCCGGCGTCCGCCGCCCGGTCGAGCGCCGAGGAGAAGGTGATCTGCTCGGACGCCGCGACGGCCTCGATCGCCGCCTCGGCCCGGTCGCCGATGCCCCGCTTCGGCACGTTGAGGATGCGCCGCACCGACACGTCATCGGCCGGGTTGGCGATCGCCCGGAGGTAGGCGATGGCGTCGCGGACCTCCCGGCGCTCGTAGAAGCGGACGCCGCCGACCACCTTGTAGGGCAGCCCGACCCGGATGAAGACCTCCTCGAACGCTCGCGACTGGGCGTTGGTGCGGTAGAACACGGCGGTGTCGCCGTAGCGGCCCACTCCCTCGTCGTGCAGCTTGTCGATCTCGCTGGCGACGAACTGCGCCTCGTCGTGTTCGGTGTCGGCCACGTAGCCGGTGATGAGCGGGCCGTCGCCCGACTCGCTCCACAGGGCCTTCTCCGGGCGCTTGGGGTTGTTGCGGATCACGGCGTTCGCGGCTGTGAGGATGTTCTGGGTGGAGCGGTAGTTCTGCTCGAGCAGGATGGTTCGGGCGCCGGGGAAGTCGGAGTCGAAGTCGAGGATGTTGCGGATGGTCGCCCCGCGGAACGCGTAGATCGACTGGTCGGAGTCGCCCACCACCATGAGCTCGGGGGCCTCGACCAGCTGGCTGCCCTCGGTGACGCCCGCCGGCGCGACGGCCTCGGAGCAGAGCTCGCGGATGAGGGCGTACTGGGCGTGGTTGGTGTCCTGGTACTCGTCGACGAGCACGTGCCGGAACCGGCGGCGGTAGCTCTCGCGGACGTCGGGGAACGCCTGCAGGAGGTGGACGGTGGTCATGATGAGGTCGTCGAAGTCGAGGGCGTTCGCGGCGACCAGCCGCCGCTGATACTCCCGGTAGGCGTCGGCGAAGACCTGGTCGTTGGCCGACTCCGCGCGGGTGCGCGCGGTTTCGAAGTCGACGAGCTCGTTCTTGCAGTTCGACACCCAGGTCATGATCGCCCGGATCGGGTACCGCTTCGGGTCGAGCTGCTGGTCGCGCGCCACCAGCGTCATCAGCCGCTTGGAGTCGGCGTCGTCGTAGATCGAGAAGGTGCGCGACATGCCGAAGCGGTCGATGTCCTGGCGCAGGATGCGCACGCACGCCGAGTGGAAGGTCGACACCCACATGAGCCGGGCGCGGTTGCCGACGAGGTCGGTGACCCGGGCGCGCATCTCCGCGGCCGCCTTGTTGGTGAAGGTGATGGCGAGGATCGAGCCGGGGTGCACGTCGCGCTGCGACACGAGCCAGGCGATCCGTCGGGTGAGCACCCGGGTCTTGCCCGACCCGGCGCCGGCCACGACGAGCACCGGCGAGCCGGCGTGGATCACGGCCTCCCGCTGAGGAGGGTTGAGCCCCTCGAGCAGGTCGTCGGGCGTCGGCCCGGCGTGCGGACGCCGAGGCTCACGGGCCGCGACGGCGGGAGCGGCGTCTGGGGTCGGGTCGAACCCGCCGAACAGATCGGGGATGGCGGCGTCGGGGTGGTTCATGGCGGTCCCACCTTAGTCGCCGGCCCCGACGGTCCCGTCCCGGGCGCCCCACCCGTTCGTGACGACGATGGCGGTGGGATTGGCTACATTGCACGCATGACAAAGGTGCTGGAACCCCGTCGACGCGCCGTGCTGGCCGGGCTGCGGCGATGGGTGGGTCCCGTCGCCTCCGTCGTGGTCGGCGCGGAGGTGTCGGCCGCGATCGCCGTCACGGTGGCCGCCTCCCTGCGGCGGCGGCACCACCGCACCCGCCGGTTCCCCACCGCGCCGCCCCTGCCGGCCACCGTGGGCGACAACACGGTGCGCATCTACACCTTCGGCAAGGACCTCTACGCCGACATGCTCGAGGCCATCGACTCGGCCACCGAGAGCGTGCGCCTCGAGACGTTCATCTGGAAGGGCGACGAGGTCGGCCAGCAGTTCAAGGACGCCGTCGAGCGGGCGGCCGCCCGCGGGGTCGACGTCCATCTCATCATCGACCAGTTCGCCAACCTCGTCGTGCCGCAGTCGTTCTACTCCTTCTCCGACCGCATCCACGTGCGCTGGCATCCCCTGTTCGGCCCCATCGGCCGCATCGACCACCGCAACGGCGGTCGCGACCACCGCAAGCTGCTCATCGTCGACGGCACGATCGCGTTCCTCGGCGGCTACAACATCGGCAGCCTCTACGCCGACAAGTGGCGCGACACCCACGCGCGGTTCACCGGCCCGGTGGTCGGCGAGATCGACCAGGCGTTCGTCGACCAGTGGAACATCACCCCGCGGGGCTGGTTCCACCAGGCGAACCGGTCGAACCAGCTCGAGACCTCGGGCGAACGCGAGTGGGGCACCGACATCCGGATCCACAAGAACAGCCCACGGATGGCCGTCTACCCCATCCGCAACATGTATCTCGAGGCGATCGACAAGGCGTCCACGAGCATCCACATCACCCAGGCCTACTTCGCCCCCGACGACGACTTCCTCGCCGCCCTGTTCGCGGCGGCCCGCCGCGGGGTCGACGTGCGCATCATCATCCCTGCGGAGTCGAACCACGTGCTCGCCGACTGGCTCTCCCGGGGGTTCTACGACGAGCTGCTCGCCGACGGCATCCGGATCTTCCTCTACCAGGGCGCCATGGTGCACGCCAAGACCGGGACGATCGACGGCATCTGGTCGACGATCGGGACGGCGAACCTCGACCGACTGAGCCTGCTCGGCAACTACGAGATCAACGCCGAGATCACCGGGGAGGAGGTCGCCCAGCGGATGGAGGAGATCTTCGAGATCGACCTGTCCAACTGCGTCGAGGTCACCCTCGACACCTGGCGCGCCCGCTCCCGGGCGGCCAAGCTCACCGAGGCGCTGCTCGCTCCCTGGCGCCCGCTGGTGTAGCGGCCGCCCGCACCTCCCCCCTTCCCCACCCTTGGGGTGTAGGAGCCTTCGCTCTGGGCGCAACCCCTGGGAGATCGCTGCCGACGGCCCCGGCGACGCCCTAGCGTGGAGGGAGATCGTGGTTCCGAGCCACGGCCCGACCTTTAGGAGAACCCCATGCTCGGCGAGATCATCGTCCTCATCATCCTCGGCGCCATTTTCGGCGCCCTCGCGCGGCTGTTCATGCGCGGCCGCC
>JAJYQH010000359.1 GCA_021794705.1 Actinomycetes bacterium
CGCCTCGCCCGGCTGCAGCAGCAGCAGGAGCAGGCGGCCCTGGCCGCGGCCCACGTCAACACCGCGGCTGCCCCCATCCCCGCGGCGACCACCACCACCCGCAGCGCGAGCCGGCCCGCCGTGCAGGCCCAGCCCCAGGCGGCCGCGGTGCCGGCGTCCGGTCGGGCGAGTGCCGCCATCGCCTTCGCCATGGCCCAGATCGGCAAGGCCTACGTGTACGGGGCGACCGGCCCCAACGCCTACGACTGCAGCGGCCTGATGATGCGCGCCTGGGCCGCGGCCGGCGTCTCGATCCCGCGCACCTCGCAGGCGCAGTACTCCGCGGGCACGCACGTGTCGCTCTCGCAGCTGCAGCCGGGTGACCTTGTCTTCTACTACTCGGGCCTCACCCACGTCGGGATGTACATCGGCGGCGGCAAGATCGTCAACGCCGAGAACCCGAGCGTCGGCATCATCGTCGCGCCCCTCACCTCGATGCCCGTGGTGGGTGCGACCCGCGTCGGCTGACCGGTTAGGCTGCATCACAGCAGCACCGCGCACCACGGCATCCGCCGGTCATCCGCGGCCGAGGAGGGCCAGTTGCACAGCATCGGCATCGACATCGGGGGCACCAAGGTGGCCGCCGGAGTGGTCACCACCGATGGCACGATCCTGCGCCGGATGCAGGTGCCGACGCCCTCGCACAGCCCGCAAGCGGTCGAGGACGCCATCGTCTCCCTGGTCGACGACCTGTCCCGGGCCTACCCGATCGGCTCGGTGGGCATCGGGGCGGCCGGCTGGGTCGACTCGGAACAGTCGCTCGTGCGGTTCTCCCCGCACCTCGCGTGGCGCAACGAGCCCCTCACCGCGCGCCTCAACCAGCGCATCAGCCTGCCCGTGATCGTCGACAACGACGCGAACGCGGCGGCGTGGGCCGAGTACCGCTACGGGGCCGGGCGGGGCGCCAAGGTCATGGTGTGCATCACGCTCGGCACCGGGATCGGCGGCGCGATCGTCGTCAACGGCAAGCTGTTCCGGGGGGCGTACGGCATGGCCGGCGAGTTCGGTCACGTGAGCGTCGTCCCCGACGGGCACTGGTGCCCCTGCGGCAACCGGGGTTGCTGGGAGCAGTACGCGTCGGGCAATGCCCTCGTGCGTGACGCGCGGGCGCTCATGCGGGAGGGGTCCCCCCGGGCCGCGGCCCTGCTCTCCACCGTCGGCGACGACATCGACCGCCTCACCGGGCCGGACGTCACGCACCTCGCCGTCGCCGGCGATCCGCTGTCCCGCGAGCTCATCGCCGACGTCGGACGCTGGCTGGGCCGCGGGCTCGCCGACCTGGCGGCGTCCCTCGACCCCGACCTGTTCGTCATCGGGGGTGGCGTGTCGGCGGCCGGCGACCTGCTGCTCGAGCCGGCGCAGGACGCCTTCGCCCGCACCCTCACCGGCCGCGGCTTCCGCCCGCCGGCGTCCATCGTGCTCGCACGCTTCCGCAACGACGCTGGGCTGATCGGCGCGGCCGACCTCGCCCGGCACGCCATCGACGAACCACCGGGCAACCGGGCGTTCTGGCCCCGTCGGCGCACGCACCGCCGCCGGGACGCCGCGCTCCCGCGCCGGCGGCTGCGCGACCTCGTGGCCGAGCGCCAGCAGCGGGCCTGACTCCTCAGCCGGGCGCCTTGCGCCGCCACGCCTGGGCGAGCAGCAGCACGAGCCCGGCGACACCCCCGAAGCCGACGACCCAGCCGAGCGGGTTGGGAACGGCCACGCCGGCCAGTCGGGCGAAGGCCACGAGCACGGCGATCCCGATGAGCGCGAACCCGACGGTGAGCGGCGTCCGGAGGGGCACGGGCTCGGCCGGCGGCGGAATGTAGGGATCGTCGTCGACCTCGACCTCGTCGAACGTCGCGTCGAAGGAGAAGGGCGACGGATCGTCGCCCGGAGAGTCGCGCTGCTCCCACCCGCTGACGATCTCGGCGAACCGGCGGTCGATCTCCTCGGGCGTGGGCGACGAGCCGCTCATGGGAGCCGGCTTCTCGGGCTCGTCGGGGCTGGTCGCACGTCCCCAGACTAGATCGCCGGAGGCGCCGCGAGGAGACCCCATCGGGCGGGCGCGGGAACCGGTGCGCCGCTCGCTAAGGTGTTGACGCATCGACAGGAGTCGTCGCGCAGCCGGCGACCGGTCCACGGAGGTCGCCATGTGGTACGAACTGTTCAAGTACGGCATTTTCACGCCCGCCGTGCGTGGCCTCGTCCGGCCGTGGGTCACCGGGGCGGAGAACATCCCGGCCACCGGCGGTGCCATCCTGGCGGCCAACCACCTCGCCGCGGCGGAGACGATCCTGCTGCCGGCGTCGATCAGCAGGCGGATGACGTTCCCGGCCAAGGCCGAACTCTTCCGCGGCGACCGGGGTCCGGCGTCCAAGGTCGTCGCGTGGTTCCTCACCGCGGTGGGGCAGGTGCCGATGGACCGCAGCGGCGGCCGCGCGAGCGCCCAGGGGCTGCAGCCGGTCGTCGACGCGCTCGAGGGCGGCGCCCTCGTCGGCATCTTCCCCGAGGGCACCCGCTCGCCCGACGGCCGGCTCTACAAGGGCAAGACCGGCGTGGCCCGGCTGGTCGTCGCCACCGGTGCCCCGGTGCTCCCGGTCGGCATGGTGGGCACCCAGGCGGTGCGGGGGCCGCTCGGCGTCCCCGTGCTCCGCAGGCCCGGCATCATCATCGGCGCGCCCCTCGACTTCAGCGAGTACCGGGGCGCGACCGACCAGCGGACCCTTCGCTACATCACCGACCGGATCATGGCGGCGATCCAGGACCTCACCGGCCAGCAGTACGTCGACGTGTACGGATCACGGGTGAAGCACGGCGACCTGCAGGGTGCCGATCTCAGCGACCGGGAGCTCGACCATCCGGGGGAGGGGTCCGTGGCGCCGCCCGCCCCGGTCCCGGCCGAGTGATCCTCCGCCATGTCTGTGCCAGCGGGGCGCCCGCGGGCCGGCGGCCATGACGCCGTGACCCCCCGGCCGGACGCCGACCTCATCGACTCCGGCTACTGGGTGGTCATCTGGACCAGATATCTGCTCGCCGCGCACGCGCTGCTCATCAACGCGTTCCGGTGGCCCCGGGTGGCGCATCCCTGGCTGCTCGCGCTGGTGATGGCCGTGATCATCGCGTGGTCGCTCGTCATCGGGCACCTGCACCGGCGCCGCGACCGTCGCACCCTGCTCGCCGCCTGGATCGACTTCGCCATCGCGTTCGTCGTCGTGGTGGGCTCCCCGTACGTCCTCGGGGCGCACCTGCTCCGGTCCGACCACCTCACGGCGGGTGTCTACTGGATGTTCGCCAGCGCGATCTCCCTCGCCGTGGCCGGCGGGTTCCGCGAGGGACTGGTGGGCGGCCTCGTCCTCGGCGCGGCCGCGCTGCTCGTCGCTCCCACCAGCTACCTGCCCGAGGTGGCCGAGGACCTCGCCCTGCCCGTCGCCTCGGGGACCATCGGGATGATGATGGACGGACTGCGGCGCGTCATCGCCGAACGGGACGCCGAGCAGGCCCGGGCGGCGGCGCTCGCCGAACGGGAACGGCTCAGCCGGATCGTGCACGACGGCGCGCTCCAGGTGCTCGCGCTCGTGGAACGCGAGGGACGGCTGCTCGGGCCGGAGGGGGCGCGGCTGGCCCGGCTGGCGAGCACCCAGGAGGCCGCGCTGAGGAGCGTCCTGCAGGACCGCACCGTCGACGCCCACCTCACCGAACTGCCGGTGGAACTGACGGCCATGCTCGAGCGCCACCAGAGCGACGGCGTCACGGTGTCCGCGAGCGCCGGCGACCTCTACGTGGACGCCCACCGGGCCCGGGAACTCGACCTCGCCGTTCAGGAACTCATCGCCAATGTCGCCAAGCACGCGGGCCCCGGGGCGCACGCGTGGATGCTCGTCGAGCAGGACGGCGACGACGCCGTCGTGTGGTTCCGGGACGACGGCGTGGGGATGGGGCAGAGCCAGCTCACCGCCGCCCGGGAGGCCGGGCGGATGGGGATCAGCGGGTCGGTCACGGGTCGGCTCCAGGCGCTGGGCGGCTCGGCCGCGGTGACCTCGCGACCCGGACGGGGGGTCGAGTGGGAGCTGCGGATACCCGTCTGAGGCCCGGTCATGCGCTCCGGCCCGGGCCCTTGGGGTGGGGGCGCGGATGAATTTGGAACCGTTTGGGGCACAATGAGGTCCAAGCGTCGGGCCCTCCCTGCGAGGTGTCCGGTCGTCTCGTCACGGTACGGCCTGCGCCGGGGGATCGAACAGCTTCGAGGATGGGCATGGATGAACTGAGTCGCCGGCGGGTGATGCTGGTCGACGATCACCCGATCTGGCTCGAGGCGCTCACCCGTGACCTCGAGGCCGAGGGGTTCGAGGTGGTCGCCGTGGCACGCAGCGGCGACGAGTGCCTGCGTCGGCTCCGGGCCACCCGGCCCGACGTCGTGGTGATGGACCTCAAGATCCCCGAGCCCGATGGCGCCACCTGCACCGAGATCATCATGCGCGAGTTCCCCGAGACCCACGTGCTGGTGATGTCGGCGTCCGGCGAGCGCGACGACGTCATCCGGGCGATCCGCGCGGGAGCCCGCGGCTACCTCGTGAAGTCGGCGTCCAAGGCCGAGCTGCTCTACGGGGTGCGCCGCACCGCCGAAGGGGACGCCGTGTTCACCCCGGGGCTGGCCGGCATGGTGCTCGGGGAGTTCCGCCGGATGGTCGCCCGCACCGAGCAGGACGACGACGCCCCGGTGCTCACCGCCCGGGAGATCGACGTGCTCCGCCGGGTGGCCAAGGGCATGGCCTATCGCGAGATCGCCGACGAGTTGTACGTCAGCCACCGCACCGTGCAGAACCACGTGCAGAACGTGCTCCGCAAGCTGCAACTCCACAACCGCGTCGAACTCACCCGGTACGCCATCGAACAGGGCTTCTCCGACCTCGAGGCGTGAGCGTTCGCGGGCGGGCGGCCGGGCGGGGACGCCGGGTCGGAGCCGATATCCTGTCGCTCATGTCGTCCGCCATTCCGTCGCTGTCCCAGTTGCATGCCCTCCCCAAGGTGCAGCAGCCGACGTATGACGACCCCGACGAGCTCGAGGCGGTGCTGGCACAGTTGCGTACGCTGCCCCCGCTGGTATTCGCGGGCGAGTGCGACGACCTCCGCGTCAAGTTGGCGGCGGTCGCCGAGGGCAAGGCCTTCCTGCTCCAGGGTGGTGACTGCGCCGAGACCTTCGACGCCGTGACGGGCAACAACATCAAGGGCAAGCTCCGGGTGCTGCTGTCGATGGCGGTGGTGCTCACCTACGCCGCGCAGGTGCCGGTGGTGAAGGTCGGCCGGATCGCCGGGCAGTACGCGAAGCCGCGCAGCAACGACACCGAGACCCGCGGAGGAGTGACGCTGCCGGCCTACCGGGGCGACGCGGTCAACGGCTTCGAGTTCACCCCCGAGACGCGGCGGCACGACCCGCGCCGGCTGCTGCGGGTGTACAACGCGTCGTCGGCCACGCTCAATCTGGTCCGCGCCTTCGTCAAGGGCGGCTTCGCCGACCTGCGGGGGATCCACGCCTGGAACGCCGACTTCGTCCGCAACTCGAACGTCGAGGCGCGCTACGAGGCGCTCGCGTCCGAGATCGAGCGCGCCCTCGCCTTCATGGTCGCCTGCGGCGTGCGCGACGAGTCGATCAACACGGTCGACTTCTACGCGAGCCACGAGGCGCTCCTGCTCGACTACGAGCACGCGATGACGAGGATCGATTCACGCACGCAGCTGCCCTACGACACGTCGGCGCACATGGTGTGGATCGGGGAGCGCAACCGGCAGGTCGACGGCGCGCAGGTCGAACTGCTGCGCCACCTGCGCAACCCGATCGGGATCAAGCTCGGGCCGACCTCGACGCCGCAGGACGCGCTGGCCCTCGCCGAACGCCTCGATCCCGAGCGCGAGCCCGGCCGGATCACGTTCATCGCCCGGATGGGCGCCGCCGCGGTCCGGGAGAAGTTGCCTCCGCTCATCGAGGGGATCGAGGCGTCGGGACGCAAGGTCGTCTGGGTGAGCGACCCCATGCACGGGAACACCTTCGAGACCGCCAACGGCTACAAGACCCGCGCGTTCGCCGACGTGGTCGAGGAACTCAACGGCTTCTTCGACGTGCACGAGAAGCTCGGCACCTGGCCGGGCGGCGTCCACATCGAACTGACCGGCGACGACGTCACCGAATGCCTCGGGGGCGCCATGCAGCTCACCGAGGCCGACCTGGAGAGCCGGTACGAGACCGTCTGCGATCCCCGGCTCAACCGCAACCAGTCGCTCGAACTCGCCTTCATGGTCGCCGAACGCCTGTCGAGCGGGAGGATCAAGCGTCCCGACAACCCGGCCCCGGAGATCATCGACTTCTAGGGTGTCCTTGGCCTGGCCGCGCCCGGGGGGCAAGATCGGCGTATGCGGATCACACATCTCGGACATTCGTCGGTGCTCGTCGAGGTGGCCGGGAGGCGCATCCTCATCGACCCGGGCAACTTCAGCTCCGACTGGCACGCGCTGCGCGACCTGGACGCCGTCGTCGTCACCCACCAGCACCCCGACCATGCCGACCCCGAGCACCTGCCCGGCCTCGTGGCCGCGAACCCCGGCGCGACCGTGCACGTCGAGGCCACGGTGCCCGACCACGTCGACCTCCCGAGCGCCCATCGGCTCGCGCCCGATGCCAGCGTCGACCTCGGCCCGGTGCGGATCAGCGGAGTGGGCGGCCTGCACGCCGTGATCCACCCCGATATCCCGCGGATCGGCAATGTCGGGGTGGTCGTCACCGCCGAGGGCGAGCCGACGTTCTTCCACCCGGGCGACATGATCGACACCGTCCCCGCGGGCGTCGACGTGCTCGCGATCCCCGCCTACGGCCCCTGGGCCGCGATGAAGGAGACCATCGACTTCGTGCGGGCGGTCGGGGCGCCGCAGGGACTGATGATCCACGAGCAGTTGCTGCAGGAGCGCGGCTACCAGCTGATCCGGGGACGGGTCAACGAGATGACCGGTACCCGGGTTGACGAGCACCGGGGCCAGTCGTGGGAGGTCGTCACGCCCTGATCCGCCCGACGGTCAGGCGGCGCGGGCGAACAGGACGCGGCGGATGGCCGCGCGGGGGAGCGGGCGCCAGGGGACGACGACCACGAGCATCGCGGCGAGGCTCAGCGAGCCTCCGAGGACCAGCGGCAGGTCCATCCGCTGCCCGGTGAAGCCGACGGCGAACACCGTCGTCCACAGCGGTTCGGAGCACATGACGATGGCCGCCCGCACGGGGTCGATGTGCACCTGGGCCCAGATCTGGAGCACCAGGGTGAGGGCGCCGCACACGAGCGCCAGGTAGAGCAGCGCGAGCCACCACGAGCCCCGCGCCGGCATCTGGATGCCTCCCGGGAGGGCGAACGCGCCCATCGTCACCGCCACCACCGCCGACTGCACCACTGCCAGCTGGACGGCGCGTTGGGGGCGCGTCACGTGGCCGGTCCAGAGAATCTGACCGGCGTAGAGAACGGCCGAGACCAGGGTCAGCACCTCCCCGGGGCCGAAGCCACCGGTCGAACCACCGGGCACGACCGTGAACGCGGCGAGGGCGACGAGGCTCAGCGTCACGGCCACCCACACCGACCTCTCCAGTCGCCGGGCGAACAGGAGGCCCGCAAGCAGCGGTGTGATGACGACGTAGAGGCCGCTGAGGAAGGCGTTGACCGCGGGCGTGGTCGTCATCAGGCCCCACGTCTGGGTGAGCTGGCCGGCGGCGAAGAGCAGCCCCATCACCAGGCCGTCGCGCAGGGTGGCCCGGTCGATGCGACCGGCCCGGGGCAGGAGCGCGACGAGGACGACCGTGGCGAGAGCGAACCGGACGAACAGCAGGCTGGCGGGAGATTGTTCGGCGATCAGCCCCTTCGTCACAACATTCGTCGAACCCCACAGCACGGCAAGAACAACAATTGCGGCGAAAGCGAGGATTGACGAACGATTCTTCAGCACCGGCATACACTATCGGATCGAGCCGGGTGCTCTCAACTCCCACGCGGGAGAATCGTCGGCTGGAAGTCACTTTCGCCGCAGGATCGGCGCCCGAACCTCCTAACTCACGTAGATCGTGATGGTCGAACCCTCGGGGCGTTGGCCGCCGCCAGGGACCTCGCCCGACACGAGGTCGACCCGCAGCCACGACGGGGTCGGGTACTGGACGACCACGCTGAACCCGGCTCCCTGGAGGATGGAACGCGCCTCGGCCTCCGACTTGAGCCGCACGTCGGGCACGGTGACCATGACCGGTCCGAGGCTCTTCACGAGGGTGACGGTGTCGCCCTTGAAGCCCGTGCCGTTGCTCGGGTTCTGGGAGATCACCTGCCCGCTGGGCACCGTCTTCGAGTGGTCGCTCGTCACCGAGACCTTGAAGCCGAGCTTGCTCAGGGCACCCCTGGCGTCGTCGACCGATTGGCCGACCACCGAGGGGATCGCGATCGGCCGGCGTCCCTTGCTCACGACGAGGTCGACGGGCGTGTCGCGCTTGAGGCTCGCGCCCTCGGGTTTCGAGGCCGAGATCACGTTTCCGGACGCCACCGTGTCGCTGTAGTCGCTGGTGACCTTGCCCACGGAGAGGCTGGCCCCCGTGATCGCCTGGCGGGCGGCGGACTCGCTGAGGCCGACCACCCGGGGCATGGGGTGCCGCTCGGGGCCGAGCGAGACCCAGGCGGCCACCGTCGTCCCCTTGTCGAGCGGAGCGCCGGCGCCGGGCTGCGTGCGGATCACCAGGCCCTTGCCCACGGTCTCGGAGTACTCGTCGTGGAAGGTGCCGGCCAGGTGGTTCGCGGTGAGCGTCGACTCCGCGTCCTGCTGGGTCATCCCGGTGAGCACGGGTTCGGCGACCTGGCGCGCCGACTGCCACACCCGCCAGCCGGCGACCAGGCCGGCGAGGACGACGACGGTGAGGAGGAGCAGGGTGGTGCGGCGCCTGCGCCTGCGCGCGACGACCCGCGAGTAGCGCACGCCGCGCTCCACCGGGGACAGGATCGGCCCGGTCACGGGCGAGATCGGCGAGCGGGGGGTGCGCGGCGTGGCGACCCGTGCGACCTCGCGGACGGGCAAGGCCGGCGGCGTGGCGCTCGGCCTGAGCGCGGGGGCCGGCCGGGGGAGGTCGGGGGAGCGCTCGGACAGCGGCTCGGTGGGGGAGTCGGGCGAGTGCGGGGGGATGCGGGAGCCGCTGACCGACGACCACATGTCGCGGGTGAGCGCCGGATCGTCGGTCACCCCCGCGTCGATCGCCCTCCGGGCCCGGCGGATGAGGCGCAGCAGGTGCCGGGCGTCGTCGGGACGCTCGGTGGGCCGGCGCCGGGTGCAGGCGAGCACCAGGGCGTCGAGGTACGCCGGGATGCGGCGGGCCTCGTGGGCGGGAAGTTGGCTCGACGGCGCCGGGACGTCGTTGTGCACGTGCGAGTAGGCGACCTGGATGGGCACGTCTCCGGTGTGCGGCTTGCGGCCGGTGAGCATCTCGAACAGCACGACGCCGGTGGAGTAGATGTCCCCGCGGGCGTCGGTGCGTCCCGTCGTGACCAGCTCCGGGGGCAGGTAGCTCACCGTTCCCATGAGCAGCCCGGCGGTGGCCGTCGCGGTCTGCGAGGTCATGGCGCGGGCGAGGCCGAAGTCGGCGACCTTGATCTGGCCGCGGTCGGAGATCAGCACGTTCTCGGGCTTGATGTCGCGGTGCACGATGCCGCCCTCGTGGGCCGTCGCCAGGGCGTGCACGACGGGCTCGAGCAGGTCGAGGGCCCGCAACGGGTCGAGGGGCGCCTCGCGGGTGATGACGTGGCGCAGGGTGGAGCCTTCGACGTACTCCATGACGATGTAGGGGCGGCCGTTGTCACGTCCCTGGTCGAAGACGCTGACGATGTGCGGGTTGCTGAGCATCGCTGCCGCACGGGCTTCCCGGTCGAACTTGCGGGCGAACTCCGCATCGTCGCCGAGGCCGTCGTGCATCACCTTGACCGCGACGGTGCGGGTGAGCCGGCGGTCCTGGGCGCGGTAGACAGTGGCCATGCCACCTCGCGCGAGCCGCGAGAGGATCTCGTAGCGTCCGTCGAGCACGCGCCCAACCAGGGGGTCGCCGATACTCGTCATGGTCACTACTGCTCCAAACACGGTCGGGGAAGAAGGCCGTGTCAGCCCTTTGGGCCCTGATTCTAGGCCCGCCCGTCAAGGTTCCCCGACAGGACCGGACGGCGATCCGTGGCGTTTCGTCCCCAGTCAGATCGGGGTGCCCGCACCCTGCGCCGGGCACTGGGACCCGTATCCTGATCGCGTGACCGTACTCATGGGACTGCGCGAGCGGCTGTTCCTGGCCAGGCTGCACCTGATCACCGACATCCGCCGCGACGAGGGCGACTGGCCGGCGTTCGTGGCGGCGGTGCTGGACGCCGGGGTCGACCTCCTTCAGGTGCGCGATCTCGTCGCCTCCCGTCACGACCGCCTCGAGGCGCTCAAGGTCGCGATCGCCATCGCCGCCGACCGGCGGAAGGCGGTCGTGGTCGGCGCCGACTCCGCCCTGGCCGCCGTGGTGGGCGCCGACTACCTGCACCTGGGCGCCGCCGACGGGCCGGTGGCCATCAACCGCGCGCACCTGCCGCACGCCTCGCTCGTCGGCCGCTCGGTGCACTCCGGCGCGCAACTCGCGGACGCCGCGGCCGACCCGGGCGTGTCCTACCTGTTCGTCGGGCCGGTGCTCACGCCGCCGTCGGCCACGGTCCGGGAGGTTCCGGGCCTCGACCTCGTCCGGGAGGCCGCCTCGGCCCTGCCGCCGTTCGCCCTCGACAGCCGGCCCTGGTTCGCCGTCGGCGGGGTGAACCTCGACACCCTCGACCGGGTGCTGGACGCCGGTGCGAGAAGG